>JAXISU010000144.1:0-5256 GCA_034680425.1 Cyclobacterium sp. | reverse complement strand
GCTTGCATCGGTCACCGGTTCCCTGACTTCCATGCTCCTGATTGGAGAAGACTCACTTTTCAATTTCAGTTTGAAAGATAGCTTTCAAGCAGCCCACATGCCGTATTACTTGCTCTTGGGTATAATCTCTGGACTTGTATCACTTTACTTCAGCAAGACCGTATTGGCTACGGAAAGGTTGATGGCAGCCTTAGGAAATCCTTGGTTTAGGATTACGGCTGGGGGAGCATTTTTAGGTTTGATGGTCTTTGTATTTCCTCCGATCTATGGGGAAGGATACGATATCCTGAATCTGTTGATTGATGGAAATTCTAGCCAAATCTTAGAAAAAAGTCCCTTCTTTTCTACCCTCGAGGATTCCAAAACCATTCTTCTATTTCTATTGGGGATTATCTTGCTCAAACCCATCGCCTCTGCTGTGACCATAGGGGCTGGAGGTAGTGGAGGTATTTTTGCGCCCTCCTTGTTTGTGGGAGGCATCACAGGTTTCTTGTTTGCCTATTCTAAAAATCGATTGGGGTTTCATATCGACCTTCCCTTGGCCCATTTTGCTTTGGTAGCCATGTGTGGCGTCATGGCAGGCGTCCAACATGCGCCCCTATCTGCGATCTTCTTAATCGCTGAAATTACGGGAGGATATGAGCTATTTGTGCCGCTTATGTTTGTCTCAGCTATCTCCTTTATCACCAAAACCTACTTTCAAAAACAAAGCGTGTATACCTTACAATTGAAAGCTCAAGGAAAATACCTACCGGAGACAAAGGATGAAGAACTTTTAGATAACATCTCCATTTCCCAGGTAATCGAAAAAGATTTGTTACCCATCCATCCCGATGCGCAGCTAACTGATTTGATCGAGTTGGTCAAACTATCTAAACGGAATATTTTTCCAGTGGTGGATTCTGCTCAAGTCTTACAAGGAATCGTGACTTTAGATGATATTCGACACATCATGTTTGATGTAGAAAAGCAGCGAAATGTACGCGTTCGACAACTCATGCACAGTCCTCCAGAAATCCTATTGTCTTCAGAAAATATGCAATCGGCTATGGAAAAGTTTGAAAAATCCGGAGCCTGGAATCTTCCTGTAGTAGAAAATGGACAGTATCTCGGTTTTGTATCCAAAGCAAAAATCTTCAACACCTACCGAAAGAAATTGCAGCGGCAGAAGGAGGAATAATATTGAAAATAAAATAAAATTTGGGAACTGAAATTATCCACTTTTGTCCTCACTTTTTTAAGTAAAAAACTTTTAGTTAGCGAAGATTATCCACAAAATCGAATTCGATAAAATCGATTTAACTAATTGTTTTTCAATAGTTTATATGTTAATTTAATATGAATGTGGATAAATTATTGAAATTGTGGATAAATTTTTCTTGCATTTTTTAATCTGCTTTAATTTTGATTGGAGAGGCATTTATAAAGAATTATTCAACATGAAAACCTCAAAAAATTAGGAGGGTTTTGGAGCTAATTATAGGCCCAAATTAAAATTAAATTTGGCCGATGGCCTACCGGTCGGCGAAGTGGACAGCAAAAAACCTAGACAAGAACCTTCTCAAAATTCTCACCTAGGTTTAATCACATTTTAACAACTAATCTTCAAATTTATTTTCCAAAGCCAGTTGGGGGCAGGTTACTCATCTGCCGCATGATCCAGCTTTTCCGACCCTGGATGTAGGAGGTAGGTCTAGCTGGACTCCAGCGTCTCGGGTTAGGCAATACCGCTGCAATTAATGCTGCCTGTCCCTTTGAAATAGAAGAAGCGTCCTTATTAAAAAAAGTTTGGGATGCTGCCTGAATTCCATAAATGCCCTCACCCATTTCAATCACATTTAGGTACACTTCCATGATCCGTTCCTTAGGCCAAATTAACTCAACCAAAACGGTAAAATAGGCCTCTAGACCTTTTCTAACATAGCTTCTTGAAGGCCATAAAAATACATTCTTCACGGTCTGCTGCGTGATCGTACTCGCTCCTTTGATGCGTTTTCCCTTTTTATTGTTTTCCCAGGCTTCTTCCATCGCTTCCATATCAAACCCATTGTGATCCATGAATTTTTGATCCTCAGCAGCATACACTGCCTGTGGTGCATGTCTTGAAATCTCTGAAATAGGAACCCAGTCCTTCACCAAACGCAATTCTTTTTCTGGATCGATCCCTTGTTCTACCAATCGAATCACCATCAAGGGAGTAATTGGCACAGGTACAAACCGGTAGAGAACAACGAGTCCAATAGAAAGTCCAAGAAACCATAAAGCGGACTTCCAAATAAATTTTCCAATCCAACGAATAACTTTCATCAACGAGAATTAAAGGGTAGCTTTTGCTTGTACAAATTGGTAGAAAAAAATGGCATTTTCATCATTCCCTAATTTTTCTAAATCTTCCACCATTTTTTCCACTGCCTCGGGTGTAATTACCCCCTCGGCTAGCAATGCAGGTGCGGCACTTTTAAGTAGCTCCTTCCAATACGAAGTCACCGCTTTTCTTTTTTCGCCACTTCTGGCATCTAGGTAAAATCCATCAAATCGCGTGGTGCAACTAGAAAATCCTGCCTCGGTTAGCAGATTGCCCAACTCAATCCCCACATCTGGATTTCCTCCAATGTTCCGTTGGAAGTCGCTCATAACCTCGACATAGTGCCGCAAATGGGAGTGTCCTGGGGATACATACAAGCTTGAATTAAATACTTCCGTCACGTACACACGAGCGCCTGCTTGCAGATGCTCCTTGAGCTTGTCCAATAGCCGAATTGGAGAGGTGACATGCTCCAAGGTCCAACACACAAATGCTGCATCAAATCGCTCTCCAAGCTGGAGCGCAGCGCCATCCTGCTCCACAAAGCGGACGCGATCTCCAAATGAAGCCAAATTGATACGGGCTTGAGCTAGCTGAACCGCTGAAGAATCCACACAGGTGATTTGGAGGTCTTGAAATCTTTCTAGTAGAATCCGCGTTTGTGCACCTACCCCACTGCCTACTTCAAGGAGATTCTTGCAACCACGAAAGTCCACTTCCTTGTAAACCATGGGTGCTAAGAACTCCGCCTGCACTTTCAAGCGCAACTGTTCTTCCGGATCAAATCCATGCACATAATTTGCCATTGGTGAAATGTAAGGTGTATTGAAGGTACTTTAGAGCCCGAAGATGAAACTTTTTTAAAGATTGAAAAATTCAGGTCCTTACTTTTTCCTATTTTCGAGTTCTTGATCCCTTAAACCTCCCCACCTATGCCCCCTATCGCTATTGGCAGCTTTGAAGAATTTGAATCCTATCTAGGAAAAGAACTCGGAGCTTCAGCTTATTTTCAAATCACCCAAAAGCAGATCAATCTATTTGCTGAGGCAACCTTAGATCATCAATGGATTCATACGGATCCGGTCCGAGCAAAAGCGGAAGGAAGTTTTGGAAATACCATTGCCCATGGCTACCTCACGTTGAGCATTGTCCCCTACCTATGGGAACAAATCGTACAGGTCAACAACCTCAAAATGATGATCAACTATGGGATTGAAAATCTCCGCTTTGCACAGGCGGTCACCGTGGATAGTGAGGTACGCTTGGTAGCTTCTTTAAAAAATATCAACAACCTCCGAGGAACCATCAAGGCAGAGGTGGACGTAAAATTGGAAATCAAGGATCAAAAAAAGCCTGCATTTGCAGGATTACTAATTTTCTTGTACCACTTTAAGGATTAATCAAGAGGCAAGGAGGTCATTGATTACTGTGGCGGCACAGGCACAGCCAAAAGCTGCTGGAAGAAATGACATGGTGCCATAAGCGGACTTTTTGAAATTTTTCCCATCGGTGAGCATGAGGCTTTCCTTTATGACTACCTCGGTGGAAAACACCGCTTTGAAGCCCCCATCAATATCTCTTCTTTTCAGTCTCTTCCGAAGCATTTTGGCCAGCTTGCACTGGTGCGTGTCTGCAAAATCCACCACTTTAATTTGCGTGGGATCTACTTTTCCGCCTGCGCCCATGGAACTGACTAATGGAAATCCACGCTTTTTGGCACCTTCAATCAGGTGCATTTTGGGGGTAAAGCTATCGATGCAATCCACCACATAGTCGTAGTGGTTGACTTCTAACAATGCCGTCATCTCCGATGGATCCAAAAATTTCTTTACAGCCACCAATTTCAATGCAGGGTTAATGGCCAATAATCGTTCCTCCATCCAGCCCGCTTTGGCTTGCCCAACGTTGAGTTGGGTAGCGGGAAGCTGACGGTTCACATTGGAAATATCCACCGTGTCTCCATCAATAATGGTCATTGCCCCAACTCCAGAACGGGCAATAAACTCAGCAGCAAAAGACCCTACGCCCCCTAATCCCACGACTAGCACGTGTTTTTTTGCCAATTTTTCAAGCCCTTCACGACCTACAATCAATTCGGTACGACTCAACCAGGCAAATTCATTCATGAGATCTTTCTTTTGGAGATGGCATTCCAATTCGCAATCACCTGCTCGGCAAGCCTTGCTTCTGGAAGCTGCAAAATTAGGGAAGCCGCTTGATAAATCGATTCGACTTTCAACTCCGAATCGTCGGTTTCGAAAAAAACACGATCCAATGGGCATGTTGCCAGCCACTTTGCTGCATTGCTACCGGGATGAAGGATGTGCTTTCCAAAGGAGAAAAAAATGGGAAAGGGTAGCAGCTGACGTGCCAACTCGGGCTTTTGATTCCAACCATGCCAGATGATGCAAGGTGGATTCTTTGCTAACTTCAGGTACTCGAGGAGCAAGTCATGGGACTTGACACAATGCAAAATCAAGGGGATTCCCAATTCAGCGGCAGCCCTAGCTTGAACATAAAACGCATCTTTTTGAAGCTGAATTTCAGGTCCCTTCAGCCGATCAAACCCTGCTTCCCCAATGGCCAAAACGCAAGGGTTCTGGGCTGCTTCCCGCTTGATTTTTTCAAAATGCCTCTCCCAATTGGAATCCAAGTCCCAGGGATGAATCCCCAGAGAAACAGGAACACCTTCCACCAGGGTAGACTTTCCTGCCTGGAAGATGGAATGGAGTTGCCCCTCGCGATGTGTGTGGAAATCCCAACAATGCATACCCGAAGGTCGAAAAAATAGGGTTGATAAAAAATGCCCCCAACAAGTCGTCCTTAGTTGGGGGCAGGTACACATCAACTTACTAGTCTTAATCCAAGCGCTTTCGCTCTTCGGAACTTCCCGAATTCGAATTCACCCGGAAGCTTTGTCCTTTGGAAAAATTGTACCGAAGCGTGAAACG
>JAXISU010000143.1:0-5272 GCA_034680425.1 Cyclobacterium sp. | reverse complement strand
TTTATGGCCCTTTCCGTGATGCTCTAGATTCTGCTCCTAAGTTTGGGGATAAAAAGACCTACCAGATGAATCCAGCCAATAGCAAGGAAGCCTTGGTAGAGGCAGCTTTGGATGCTGCGGAAGGAGCTGATTTCTTGATGGTGAAGCCTGCCTTGAGTTACTTGGATATTATCAAATCGCTTAGCGAAGCCCATCCGCTTCCTATTGCGGCTTACAACGTGTCTGGAGAATACAGCATGGTGAAGGCTGCCGCAGAGCGAGGCTGGTTGGATTACGATCGCAGCATGAATGAGATGCTTCTTTCGATCAAGCGAGCAGGGGCTAAGGTGATTCTAACCTATTTCGCTAAGGATTTTGCAAAACAGAAGCAATAAGCCAATCAATAACGACTAACAAAAAAAGCCCCGAATTCGGGGCTTTTTTTGTTTCTAATCGGATGAGTTTGGTAAAAGGATTTTACCGAGGTTCTTGGAAAGGTTAAACTGCGTCCAGTTTCTGATTTTTGGAAATTCAGGTTAAAAAAATAGCCTGTTTTTTGAAAAAAAATAACTTAAAATAAAATATTGGTTTAAAAATGATAACAAAAACAAAAAAATATTGAAAAAAATATAAAAATAGGTTTGCCTTTTAATCGATAAAACCTGTACATTCGAAAAAATCTTCTTTCAAGGAGATTTAATGAAGTACAGAAAAAAAAGAACCCCGCCGGAGAAAAAAATGCGACTCTCTTTCGACCGGTTTGGGGTTCCTATTGGTCAACCTAATTATTCACCAACTCTCAAATTTAAGATGAAAAAAAGAATCTTAACCCTATTGTTCCTTTTCTTTAGCCTCGTTCCTTTTTTGCATAGTCAAGAAGTGGAGCAAAAAGAAGAGGGGACGCTTACGCTCTCCGGATCGGTAGATGCCTACTTCCGATCCAATCTAAATGCTCCCAATTCAGGGGATAATGCTCAAGCACCAGCTTCTTCTTTTGCCAATTTGCCTGGTTTCTCACTCGGCATGGCCAATATCATTGCAACTTACCAAACCAAAAAAGTAGGAGCCGTGATTGACCTAGTCTTTGGACCGCGTGGTGAGGATGCTGTATTTGGATCTCCTCTTTACAGCGGCGGGATGGCTGGAAGTTCTCAAATGGTCAATCAGCTGTATGTGTATTGGAATGTGTCGGATAAAGTCACCTTGACCATGGGTAATTTCAACACCTTTTTGGGATATGAAGTGATTTCGCCAAGATCCAATTTCAATTACTCCACCTCCTATCAATTTTCGTATGGGCCATTTTCTCATACAGGATTAAAGGCTAATATTCAATTATCTGATCGTTGGTCTGTGCTTGCAGCGGTGATGAATCCTACGGATATGACGGAGTTTAACCTGAATGGCACCTACACCCTAGGTGGCCAAGTAGCCTACTCCACAGATGCAGGCAATACCTACTTGAATGTGGTGTATGGAGATCAAGATGGCAGATTAAATGTCAATGATGGGTTGATTTCCGGCGTAACTTCCAAGGGTAGATCTTTCCAAATAGATTTAACTACTGGGGTAGATCTAAGTCCTACTATTTATGCTGGGGTTAACACCACTTACCAAACCACCAGTGCAGGTGAAATTTTTGCTCAAACTGAAGTTCAGAATGTTCAAGGTGATGGAGCTGGGTTTTATGGATTTGCCGGATACTTGCAGGCCAAGCCTTCGGAAAAATTTGGCATTGGCTTTCGAGGGGAATACTTTTCAGTCTTTAATTCTGGATTAGAGGAGGTTGTGGGATTAAACTCCAAGGGGAATGGATCGGTATTTGCAGGCACCCTTTCTGGGAACATTCAGATTGGAGACAACTTGAAATTGATACCCGAACTTCGGGTAGACAGCATGAAAGAGGAGTTTTTTCTCACCAAAGATTTAAATGGAAGCAAGGGATTGGCTTCCTTTCTTCTGGCTGCAGTATTTTCTTTTTAAGCAATTTTCATTCTGCGCCTGAATTAAGAACAGTAGAATTTGCTAAAAAAAAACCGAGGCAATCCTGCCTCGGTTTTTTTTTGTACCGCCTTTTTCAAACCAAATTCCAGGTAATTTGAAACCATTTTCGCGTGTTCGTTGTATATTAACCATAAACCCAACTATAGCTCGTGAAAAAGATTCTGTTTTTCGCATTTTTCTTTATGCTTTCTATTGCGATTCAAGCACAGGAATTGGCAGTAAAATCAAAGGCTAATCCTGGATTGTTTGGTAAACTCAAAGCCTTTAAAATCTCCATAGTTTCTCAAAAGGCCAGCACGAATCTTATGGGTCCTCAGGCAAAAAATAAAATGCCCTGGCAGAAAAGAGTACATGTGGGTTCGCCCCTAGAAATAAACTCATCGGAAGGAAATCAAAGTGGTCCAAGATCTAAAAACGCAAAACCAGATGATCTTCATCCTCCAAAGACTTCCTCAAAGGCAAGTTACCGAGAGCCACGGTCCATGAGAGCCAGAAAAAGGTGGATTCATTAACAAAAAAAGCCCGAAAATCTGACGATCTCGGGCTTTTTTTCACAACTCCTGCTCTCGTTCGAGCATCAAAATCGCTCCTTGGGAGACGATGAAGTACTTTTCTCCTTCGTAGACTACTTCATGAGCTCCGTTGAGTAAAAAGATAGCCAAATCTCCTTCTTTCGCTTGAAGCGGCACATAGCGAGTTTTCTCTTCTGTCTCCATCCAGGGTTCCTGATCTTCCATAGGCATGGGAATAGGATATCCTGGACCTGCCTTGATGATGTATCCTTGCTGCACCTTTTCTTTTTCCTGCACTCCTGGAGGCAGGTAGAGTCCAGAGCCGGTTTTCTCGTGTGGTTTTTTCAGGCGGATCAATACCCGATCTCCTACGATGATTAACTTTTTCAGTTTATTGTCTGCAGTCAATTGCATGTACTTCTAGTTGAATGAAACAAAAGGCCAAGAGTCACGACGAAAAGATCTTGATTCTTGGCCCTTAAACTAAAGCAGCACCTATTGAGATAGGTGCTGCTTGTAAAATTTATTTTTTGTCTTCGCTGACTTCTTCGTAGTCCACATCAGACACGCCGTCACCGGTGGTGCTATTGCTCGCACCGGCTTCTGGTCCTGCACCAGCGCCATCACCCTGGCTGGCAGCGTACATCTCTGTGGATGCTGCTTCCCATGCACTGTTCAGGTTGGCCATAGCTGCATCGATTCCTTCCATGTTTTTGGACCCATGGGCAGACTTCAACGCTTCTACTGCAGAAGTGATGTTGGCCTTGTTGCCATCCGAAAGTTTGTCTCCGTATTCTTTGAGTTGCTTCTCAGTTTGGAAGATCAAGCTATCTGCCTGGTTCAACTTTTCGATGCTTTCTTTTTCAGCCTTATCCGCAGTGGCATTCAACTCCGCCTCACGCTTCATGCGCTCGATGTCGTCTTGAGATAGTCCAGAAGAAGCCTCAATTTTAATTTTCTGCTCCTTGCCGGTACCCTTATCCTTGGCAGACACATTCAAGATTCCGTTGGCATCGATGTCGAAAGTCACCTCAATTTGGGGTACGCCGCGTGGTGCTGGTGGGATATCTGACAACTGGAATCTACCGATGGATCGGTTGTCCTTTGCCATTGGACGTTCGCCCTGAAGGATGTGAAGGTCTACTGCTGGCTGGTTGTCTGCAGCGGTAGAGAATACTTCTGACTTCTTGGTAGGAATGGTTGTGTTGGATTCGATCAACTTGGTGAATACCCCGCCCATGGTTTCGATACCAAGGGAAAGAGGAGTGACATCAAGAAGGAGTACATCCTTCACTTCGCCTGTCAATACACCACCTTGGATAGCTGCTCCGATAGCCACTACTTCGTCAGGATTCACTCCTTTGGATGGCTTTTTGCCGAAGAACTTCTCTACTTCTTCCTGGATCTTAGGGATACGGGTAGAACCACCCACCAAGATTACTTCGTCAATGTCTGCCGCAGTCATGTTGGCATCTTTCAAGGCCTTGATGCAAGGATCCATGGATCTTCTTACCAAGGTTTCGGAAAGTTGCTCGAACTTGGCTCTGCTCAAGTTTCGAACCAAGTGCTTGGGACCTGTCTGGGTAGCAGTGATGTAGGGAAGGTTGATTTCGGTAGAGGCCGAACTGGAAAGTTCAATTTTTGCCTTTTCTGCAGCCTCCTTCAAGCGCTGAAGCGCCATTGGATCTTGTCTCAAGTCGATTGACTCTTCAGTCTGGAATTCAGAAGCCAACCAGTCAATGATCACTTGATCGAAATCATCTCCACCCAAGTGTACGTCTCCGTTGGTGGACTTTACTTCGAATACTCCATCTCCTAGTTCAAGGATAGAGATATCAAAGGTTCCTCCTCCCAAGTCATAGACCGCAATCTTCATGTCTTGGTTTTTCTTGTCCATGCCATAAGCAAGGGCAGCAGCAGTAGGTTCGTTGATGATACGCTTTACTTCAAGACCGGCGATTTGTCCAGCTTCTTTGGTTGCTTGACGCTCGGCATCGTTGAAGTAAGCAGGTACGGTGATGACCGCTTCGGTGACAGTTTGTCCCAAGAAATCTTCTGCAGTGCTCTTCATTTTCTGAAGGATCATCGCGGAGAGTTCCTGTGGGGTATACGAACGGTCGCCGATTTTAACGGTCACGGTATCGTTGGTGCCTTGCTCTACTTTGTAGGAGGCATGTTTTTTATCTGCAGAAACTTCTGAGAATTTTTTCCCCATAAAACGCTTTACGGAGGAGATAGTGTTGGCAGGGTTGGTGATGGCCTGACGCTTTGCAGGATCACCTACTTTACGCTCGCCGTTTCCATTGTCAAGAAACGCCACGATAGAAGGAGTAGTTCTTCTTCCTTCGCTGTTTTGAATGACTACGGGCTCGTTACCTTCCATTACGGCTACGCAGGAGTTGGTTGTACCCAAGTCAATGCCTATAATTTTTCCCATGTGTATGTTGGTTTTGTTTGTTTTCTTTTTGAAAGACAAAGCACCCTATTCAAGGCTCATGCCAGCTCCGATTTTCGAATAATTCGTGTCAGGTTGTCATAGTTTTGTCACAGAAAATTTGCTGCTCGCGTACCAATTGTCACTTTGGACTCATTTTGTCTTTTTTCTGTCAGCCTATTTCATCCGCCCTTTTTGAGTAGTTGGTGGGGGACTTGAGTTCCTGTTTGGCAATCAAGTCCAATTTTCTTGTAGTTTTATCGCATGAATCAGCCCCTTTTTGTCCAAAACCTGTATCTCTATCCCATCAAATCCTTGGGAGGCATCGAAGTGCAAGAAGCCC
>JAXISU010000142.1:0-5311 GCA_034680425.1 Cyclobacterium sp. | reverse complement strand
TCTTCATGGACTCCAGGTTATACTGGTATCAACTTCATGATCATCCGCTTTGCAGACGTGCTATTGCTAGCTGCTGAAGCTGAAATCGAAGTTGGTAGCTTGGAAAAAGCACGTGAGTATGTAAACCGTGTTCGTACAAGAGCAATCAATTCTGAATTGAAGAGAAGCAATGGTACTCCTGCTGCTAACTACAAGATCAGTACCTATACTGCAGCGTGGACAAGCAAAGATGCTGCTAGACTAGCTGTACGTCACGAGCGTCTTCTTGAGTTGGGTATGGAAGGTCACCGTTTCTATGACCTTCAGCGTTGGGGAACTGCCCAGGCTGAATTGGATTTCTACTTTGCTTACGATGGAGCGAAGCTTTCTTCTGCCCTAGGTGGATCTAAGTACTCCGATAAGTTCAAGTGGGTTCCAATCCCTCAAGATCAAATTGACTTGGTAGGAAAAGACATCTTGGTTCAAAACCCAGGTTTCTAATCTACTGATCAGATAGTACTTAAAGAGAAGGTCATTCGACCTTCTCTTTTTTTTTGCCCAATCCGCTTTCCGTTATTTTTTTACCAAGGGAATGTATTATTTTTCTACTTCTTAGTTTATTTCTTTCCGTGATGAGATTATTCACTCTACTTCTTGCTGCAGCACTTGGTTTGCTGTTTGTTTCCTGTCAATCTGAAGACACGCTTTTTGTGCTCAAAACACCCGAGGAGACTGGAATTGACTTCAATAACCAAATTGATGAAACAGACAGTTTCAACATCCTTACCGACGAATACATCTTCAATGGTGGAGGAGTGGCTACGGCGGATTTTGATAACAATGGATTGCCTGACCTCTTTTTCACAGGAAATCAGGTGGCCAACCGACTGTACCTGAATCAAGGGGAGTTTTCCTTTCAAGATGTATCCGAAGAGGCGGGGATCCTCGCAGCAGATAAATGGTGTACGGGTGCTGTAGTGGTGGATATCAATCAAGACGGTTGGTCGGATATCTATGTAGCAGCCGCCATGAAAAAAGGACCTGGAGAGCGGAATAACCTACTTTTTGTGAACCAGGGCAAGGATGCCCAAGGAAAAATAAGCTTTAAAGAAATGGCTAGCCAATATGGAATTGCGGATGCAGGAAATTCCATGGGGGCAGCATTTTTGGATTACGACTTGGATGGCGACCTAGATCTCTATGTACTCAACAACGAGCAATTGGCAGCAAAGCCCACCAACTTCAGAGCTAAGGTCACCGATGGCTCTGCTATCAACAACGACTCTTTTTACCGAAATAATGGGAATGGAACCTTTACCAATGTCACCCTGGAAGCAGGTATCCGATACGAAGGATTTGGCTTGGGCTTGGCGATTGGAGATGTCAATAACGATGGCTGGCCAGATATCCACGTGAGTAACGACTACATCACCAACGACATTCTATACATCAATAACCAAAACGGAACCTTTACCAACCAAACCAAGGATTTGTTGCGCCACCAAAGCCAGTTCTCCATGGGCTCTGATATGTCCGATGTGAATAACGATGGCTTGCCTGATCTGATTACTATTGACATGCTTGGTGAGGATAGCTATCGCAAAAAAACCACCATCGGCAAAAACGTCTACCAAACCTACCTCAACAACGAGGAATTTGGCTACGAGTACCAGTACGTGCGCAACATGCTTCACATCAACAATGGACCTGGTGTCCCATTTAGTGAGGTAGGAATGTTTGCCGGGGTCTATCAAACCGATTGGAGCTGGGCTCCCTTGTTTGCAGATATGGACAACGATGGCAATCGGGATCTATTAATCACCAACGGGTTTCCCCGTGACATTACAGACAAGGACTTTGCCAACTACCGTGCAGATGTGGGAAGTATTGCCTCTACCCGGCAGCTCTTGGATTCTATTCCAATCGTAAAAATTCCAAACTATGCCTACAAGCACAAAGGCAATCTTGCTTTTGAGGATGTGGGCCAGGCATGGGGATTGAGTCAACCTTCCTTCTCCAACGGAGCGGTGATCTTGGATTTGGACTTGGATGGAGATTTGGATTACGTGGTCAATAATATCAATGACCCTGCCTTTGTCTTCGAAAACACCCTGAATCAACAGGATAAGAAGCCAAATTACCTTCGAATCAAATTACAAGGACCAAAAAACAATTCAGATGGACTAGGAGCTAAGGTTTGGGTGAAGTTTGGGAATGGAAAATTGGGCTACCAAGAAATGCAAGTCGTGCGTGGCTACATGTCTTCTACCGAACCTGTACTTCATTTTGGATTGGATTCTGCCGAGGTGGTAGATGAGGTCTTGGTGAAATGGGCGGATGGAAAAGTCAGCTCCCAAAAGCAAGTTCCTGCCAACCAAGTAGTAAAAATTGCCTACGCCCAAGCAAGTCCGGGAACTGCTACCCTTGCTTTAGCGGAGTTGGCTCAAGGAAATCAACTCTTTGCAGAGGTTTCTGATTCCTTAGGAATCAGCTATGTACATCAGGAGGTGGATAAAATCGATTACAATATCCAGCGTACAATTCCCCACAAACTATCCCAGTATGGGCCTACGCTTGCAGTGGGTGATTTGAATGGAGATGGGAGAGAGGATTTGGTGGTTGGCTCTTCCTCCCAATTTGCCCCAGTTTGGTACAGTCAAAACGGAAATGGATCCTTTACCCAAAAAAACCTGCTTCCGGCTGGAGAAGGCATCACCCAAGAGGTGACGGGCGTGCTGTTAGTAGATCTGGATAACGATGCAGATTTGGACTTGTACCTGCTATCAGGCAGTGCTGAATTTGTGCCTGGAGCTCCAGAATACCAGGATCGGGTATATTTCAACGATGGAAAGGGCAACTTTAAATTGGATCCCAGCTCTTCCATTGCGGTAGGCAATGGTTCGGTCGTACGTGGGGCAGACTTCGATGGTGATGGATTCGTGGATGTATTCGTAGGTGGACGGGCGCCCATAGGGCAGTATCCGCTCCCTGAGAAATCTTTCCTTTTGAAAAACGAGAAGGGCAAGTTGACCGATGTGACTAAAGCCTGGATTCCTGAATTGGAAAATCGAGGGATGCTCACGGATGCGCTTTGGTCAGATGTGAATCGTGATGGAAAAGTAGATTTGGTTGTGGTAGGAGAACTGATGCCGATTACGCTGTTTCTGAATACGGGTAAGCGCTTTGAACTAGCCAAGGCAACTGGTCTGGAAGAATTCAGCGGTTGGTGGAATAGCATCATCTCTGCCGACTTGGATCAGGATGGAGACTCGGATTGGGTGGTGGGGAATATTGGTGCCAACAATCCGTATCATCCGGCTGCAGCCCGTCCTTACAAGGTATATGCAAAAGATTTTGACGCCAATGGTTCTGTAGATCCTGTCTCTTTTGCCTATTACAAATCCAAAATCGGGGGCGATTACCAGGCTTATCCTACGCATTTTTGGGATGATTTGATTGGACAGAGCCCGATGTTCAGACGAAAATTTGATCGCTACAAATACTTTGCTCTGAGTACCGACCAAACCTTCTTCACGGAAGAGGAGAAGAAGGATGTGCGTGTGCTTACTGGAAATTACGATCGTTCTGCTTGGGTGGAGAATTTGGGGAACGGAAAGTTTACCCTTCATGAATTGCCTTGGCAAGCACAGTTGGCGCCGATGAATGGAATGCTAGCTGAAGATGTCAACCAAGATGGATTCCTTGACCTAGTTCAAGTAGGAAATGATTACGGCAATGAAGTGTTTATTGGAAGGCTAGATGCCTCCATAGGCTGGGTATTTCTTGGCGATGGCAAAGGGGGCTTTACCTCTATTCCTGCAAGAGAAAGCGGCTTTGTAGTTCCTGGGGATGCCAAGGCCTTGGTCAAACTTGCACGTGGTGGAGGGGAAGCCTTGTTTATCGCATCGCAAAACAGATCCAAACTATTGGCTTTTTCGGCGAAACAGCAAGGAACAACTCTCTTGCAGGTGCCAGCAGATGCCATGGCGGTGGAGCTAGTCCTCGCCAACGGCAAAAAGCAACGGATTGATACGAGCTTTGGCGCGGGTTTTGGTTCGCAATCCAGCCGTACCCTTCACCTGCCTTTAGGATTAAAATCTGCCACAAAAATCAACTACAAAGGAGAGGCAAGTGCTCTTCCATTAACCAAGTAATTAACGGTATAATTCTCCCGGTTTGGCCTGGCAAATGTCGCCGATCAAATCTGAGATCTTGTCTGTCACATCTTCAAAATAGCGTCTTCCTTTTTCAGGAGACGCTTTTTTTGGATTCCCTATGCCGGTATCCTCGGATACTTCAGACCATTTGCGCTCGGCCCAGGCCCACTTTTCACGAATGCCTCGGATAACTGATTTTTTCTCCGCCCCATCACCTGCTTCGGATAAGGGAGCCACCAGTTCTGGATGTAGGTATTGGATCAAGGATGTTTCCATTTCGTCAGCATGATCACCACCTTCTTCAAAATAGGCGGACTTGTCGAGTGCCTGAAACCAATTGCAGGTGAATAAAAGCATCTCTGGGTATTTCAAACCCAATTCGCGTAGCATGGGTTGGAAGTTATTTCCTCCATGGCTATTCAAAATCAATAGTTTTTTGAGGCCTTGTCGCTGAAATACGTCAATCAAGTCCTGAAGAATCAACAATTGCGTACTCGGATTGAGGTTGAGGTCCAAGTAAATGTCCGATTGCCCTGTATTTACGCCAAAAGGGACAGTGGGTAGGACGACTACTTTATTCCCTTTTTCCCAGGCCTTCCGAGCCCCTTCCGCCGCCATGGCATCTGCTTCATAGACATCTGTGCCGTAGGGAAGGTGGTAATTGTGCGCCTCGGTGGCTCCCCAAGGCAATACGGCAAGCTCGTAGCGAAATGTTTGGAGGGATTTCCAGCTGGCTTCTTTCAGGATGTAGGGTCTCATAGATTTCTTGGGAGTTTTGATAAAAGGAAGGGGTAATTTGGAGCAAAATTGATAATTTGTCTTCCAGATTCTAAAGTACAATCCATGTCGCAAAGAAGAAAGTTTATCAAGCAATCCTTGTTGGGCTCGGCCCTATTGATACCCGGGCTAGCTACCCTTGATGCACAAGCAGCTCCTGCCAAAAAAGCAGCAGGAACCAAACCGATTATCCTTTCAACCTGGAATCATGGTATCCCGGCCAATGCGGATGCCTGGGCCAAATTAAAGGAAACGGGGAGTCTCTTGGATGCGGTGGAAGCAGGGGTTCGGAATACCGAATTGGATATGGAAAACCTTTCTGTTGGCCTTCAAGGCTTGCCTGATCGGGAAGGAATTACTACCCTGGATGCTTCCATTATGCTTGGGGACGGATCTTG
>JAXISU010000141.1:0-5341 GCA_034680425.1 Cyclobacterium sp. | reverse complement strand
GTTCCAATCGGCAATTGGCTGGTTGAAGCACGAATCTTGAAACATGCTCCGCATCGTCTTTACCTTGCTTAGGTCCCAATTGCCAATGGGATGATTGAAGGTGGACTGGGCAAACATGCGGCTCGTGTCTTCCACTTGACTCACATCCCAGTAATGGATGGGCTGGCTGATTTTGGTATTTAAAAACAGTCCAGACATGTCTGTCACCAAGGAAGTACAGAGTTTGGTGAGATCCGCCTGCTGCGCCACCCTCTCCCGAAGCAATGCATTGTCTACCACCTCGTAGACCACCCCATTGAAAGAAGCCTTCTCCCCAGGGGCGAAACCTTGGTTGATGAGGGTGGTATTCTTCGAAACAACTAGCTGCGGATTCATTCGTGTTTTTTAACTAGCGACCGTAGATTTATCTTTTTGTTGACGAGGTGTCCCGCGACTTCTATAGCTTCTTTTAATTCCATCTCCTTCCCTATTTACATTCAAGAGCAATAAGTAATCGGTTTTTTGAGACCTGGCAATACCCTGAGAACAAGCCAACAGCATCCTGCTCTGAACGGTCTTCCATTCAAATGAAACCAAAAAGAAAAAAAAGGATTGTCACTAAAAATGTTAAAAACAGAAGTTGGACAATAAATTTTGAAAAAATGCAATTAGTCAACGGTCGACAGTCCATAGTCGACAGCAAATTGTGGCACAATGGATTTTAGCATTCAAATTAAAATGCGTTTTTATCATCGGACTGAAATTGACTGTGGTCCGTGGGCTGTGGACCGTTGACATTATATCATTACTTTTGCAACAACTTTTGGAAGCTCATTTTTTTACGATTCCAGCCAGCAGGCAACTTCGCGATGTCTTTTTCCTGAATCACTAGCGTCAAGACTGAGCGACGATTTGCCTGATGCTGTGCATCCGAACAGGCTTCCCCATCTCCGCAACGATTGGTAATTCGGGATTCCTCATGCCAAGCGATCTCCATTCGATCTGCTGCTATCCCTTGATTTTTCAGGTAAAAGAACACTTCCATGGATCGGTTCTTACTCAATCGCTCGTTGTAGTTGGTGGATCCTCTTGAATCCGTATCCGAGTCAATTTGCAACCTCAGGAAGGGATATTTTTGGAGCAGCGCCACGGCCTGGTCCAGTATCTTTTTGCCATCTTTTCGAATGTTGTAGGCATCCAGATCAAAGTACACCATATCCTCCGCCAACAGCACCGGAGTGGATGACCAAACCGTCTCATTTTCCGCAACTACAGGGATGGGCTCTAGGGAAATATCTTGGATTTTTGCTGTTCCATCTGGATCAGTAGTCACGAAGGGCACCCGAGTAGGCAGGTAGCCCTCTCTGCTGATTTCAAGGAAGTATTCTCCTTGGCTCAGCTCTGCAACTAAGCCATCTTTCACCTTCTCCAAACTTACTTTTTCCCCGCTTATATTTTTCAGCTCCACAACCAATTCTCGGTCTCTATCCAATCGGGCACTATCTTTTCCAAGAATCCGGAAGGTGAAATAATCATACAAATACTTGCCTGCATAAATGTCATCTCTACTTTCAGACATGCCTCGGTCCGAACTCAAGAATTGATTGCCCTGCCCATCCATAAAGTACCCAAAATCATCCTGGGGCGTATTGTACACCTTCCCCAGGTTCATGGATCTCCCTTTGCCTAGTTGACCAGTACTGTAGATATCAAGCCCCCCAAGGCCATCAAAGCGGTTGGATGAAAAATAAACAATCCCATCCTTCACAAAAGGAAAGACTTCGTCCTGTGCACCATTCACGTTTGAGCCAAGATTGAATACCGATCCATACCCGTCTTCAAGGATAGGCACCTCGTACAGGTCAAACCCACCAAAGCCTCCCTGTCCATCGGAACTGAAATACAAGGTATTGTTGTCCACAAAGGCATGCATGACACTGTAGGAACTTGTCTCATTGAAGGGCAGCGGCTGGATGTTGGCAAAGGTTCCATCCGCTTGAACCTCTGCCCGGTAAAGCCCTGGAAAGGATTCCGTGGTTTTACCCAAACCCAATTTATTCTCTTCCTCCCTCAACACGCCTGTAAAAATTACTTCTTGACTTGCACCCACCTTAAAAAGGCAGGCATACTTACATGGTAGAACTCTGCTGATCCCTCGACGGCTGGGGTGAGTGCCCCGTCCTTTTCTACCAAAATGAGGTGGTAGCCGCGGTCATTCAAGCCGTCAATTTCCTTTTCTGAAAGCGCTCTTCTGAGGTCCAAACGGAGGTATTTTTTCTCCATCTCCTTTTCCAAACCCCTATCAGTGACCAGGTACTTCGTTCCCGCCTCATCGGTCCTTAAGCCGTAGTCTGTACCGGTGCTGTTGTATTTTTCTAAGGGGACAAATTCCAACCTTGGATTGTCTGTAACTGCCCGCTGACCGAAAACCTTCGCAGCTTCGGTATCCGTCAATTTTATTCCTAGCCCCTCCAGCGTTTTTCCTGCCTGAACCCCTGCATTGGCATAGCGCAGGCTATCGTTTCGATTTGATTCCTCAAAAAGGATTGCTTTACCCCACCAAGAAAATGCCTTTTCGTAGCTGCGAATCAATGTATAACTCTCTGCAGCACGCTTGGCCGCATAGTAGGACTCCCTTTGGCCAAAGGCTTGCTCGTACTGGGAAGCAGCATGTTCGTAGCGCTTCAAGTCAAATTCTTGATCGGCATAAGTCAAGATATTTTGCTGACTAAATAAGGGAAAGGAAAACAGCAAGAGGAAACTTGCCACTAGACCCATTTTTATGTTTTTCTTCATCATCAAAACCATCTAGGGTTGTAAATAATCTTTCGCTGACGGTTTAAATACACCCCAACAGACAACTCGTGGGATTCAGTTCGGTAGCTATTGAGCGCATTCAAATTGTAGTCGTAGGCATAGCCAATCCGCATGGTCGGCAACACAAAGTATTCCATCACCAAGGCCACGGCATTGCGCTTGCTCAAGTCTTCCTGAAGTTGATCCTCGAAGATCCGCACATTGGATCGAAAGGAACCTCCTAGCCACAATCGCTCCCGAAACAAAAACATAGCATTCAGGTCATAGCTGGTCGGAGATCCCTTGACGTGTTTCACTAAGACGGAAGGTTTGAGCTGTACCTCATCTTGAAGTCGAAGCATCCCACCAACCGTGAGGTAGTAATGAAAATCATGGAAAGCCACGGCAATGTCTTGGCGAAGCAATGCCCTGCGGCCGATCAAGTTGTACGCGGAAAGGCCTGCATAGAAGTTGTCGCTATGGAAAAATAGCCCCGTATTCATATTGGGCGTAGTGGCTGCTATTCGGCTGCTCGGCAACAGCGGATCCGGCTTCACCGTCACCATGCCGGAAGGATCAAAGGCATACTCGGAAATACCCGCACTGACTCCCAAGGAAAGCATGCTTCTATCCCCGGTGGAAATTCGGTACGAATAGGTCAACATCCCCAAATTACTTTCGGTCAACCCTATTTTATCCTTCAGGTAGGTCACGCCAAGGCCCATTCTCCCTTCATTGGCACTCAAATCCGCCGTGAAGGAAAGGGTTTGGGGGGCTCCAGGAAAATTGATCCACTGGCTTCGGTAGGAAGTTTGGATGTACCCATCCCCCTTGTACCCCGCATAGGCTGGATTGATGTGCAAGCCATTGAATATGTACTGGCTAAACTGGGGCAATTGCTGCGCCTGAACTGACATGCTGAACATCGTCAGCAGTACAATTAGCCCTTTTAAACTAGACTTTTGGTTCACCTGATTTATATTTTCTATGTTTTTCCAAAACATGCATTTCCTTTTTTTCACTACCTAACGCGTTCTTTTACCACCTCGATAAAGCCCTTGAAGGAGTTCTGCTTACCCGCTTCATCCGTCACCTTCAGGATGTAGAAATAGGTACCAGACACCAATCCTTCAGCACCCCAATCGTTTTGGTAGTTCTTTCGCTCAAATACCTGGTCTCCCCAACGGTTCATGATCACCAATTCGTTACTCACATACCTACCCAATCCAGGGATTTCGAAGGTATCATTTACCCCGCCTCCATTCGGAGTGATGGTATTTGGAATAAAGAAAGCCTTCAATCGAACCGGAACAGAAGATGTATTATCTGCAGGGCTCATTTCGCGTCCTTTGGATGTTACGCTGACCGTATTCAAGAGAGATATATCCTTACCATCAGCAAGCGGCGCAGCTTTCACTTTTAGGGTGATGTCCGTAGCACCAGCGATCGGCAATTGGGTGAGGTTAAAGGTGATTTCCTGGCCCCTCACCTGAGTCGTCACTGGAATTTGACTAGATACCAATGACACATAGCGCAAGCCTATAGGCAGCATATCTGTTACGACCACTGAAGTGGCAGCAGTTTTCCCTGTGTTCTCTACGCGAAGGGTGTAGGTAAACTCGTCTCCTTCAAACCATTCTGGAGCCTCCACCGATTTGGTAACTTTCAGGTCCACTGGTTGGAATACCTCAACCATGACCATCGCTTCCCTACAATTCGTCGGATCCGAGACATCACATATCGTGTACACCACCACGTAAGATCCTGGGGCGATACCTGCAGGCAGAATCAAGTTTCCTTCCTTGTCAATCACCACACCAGTCAAGCCTCCGTTATTTTTTATGGTGATCACTACCTGAGCGGCATTAATTGGTTGGCCATCCAATGCATCGTTGGCCAAGACATTTCCTGCAATACCACCGGTTAACCCGTTGATTTCATTTGCCTGGAAATTATCTATTCCTGCTACAAGGTCATTGCCAGTTACCGTGATCGTCAAGGTCTGCGTAGGACAGTTGGCCGTCTGACCTGGAGCACATACCGGCACCGTATAGGTGTAGGTACCTGCTGCAGCAGCGGTGAAGCTGTAAGTTCCGTCTGCATTTACCGTCAGCGTGGCACCTGTCTGTTGAGCCGGTTGCCCGTAGGTAGATCCTGCTGGGTTCGTATCGTTGGTCGACAAATTGCCCGTCTTCGGCACATTCGCCAAGGCGGTATCCGTATCGTTCACCAGGCTTGGTGCCGTCACCGTGATTGTCAAGGTCTGCGTAGGACAGTTGGCTGTCTGACCTGGAGCACATACCGGAACTGTGTAGGTGTAGGTACCTGCTGCGGTAGCCGTGAAACTGTAGTTTCCATCTGCATTTACAGTCAGCGTGGCACCTGCCTGCTGGGCCGGCTGCCCGTAGGTAGATCCTGCTGGGTTCGTGTCGTTGGTCGACAGGTTGCCCGTCTTCGGTACGTTGGCCAAGGCGGTAGCTGTGTCGTTCACAAGACTAGGAGCCGTCACCGTAATCGTCAAGGTCTGCGTAGGACAGTTGCTCGTCTGGCCTGGAGCACATACTGG
>JAXISU010000140.1:0-5348 GCA_034680425.1 Cyclobacterium sp. | reverse complement strand
GGGTCTGTTCCGGTAAATTCATCCAGGTTGGCTCCATTCATGGAAGAATACCAATTGCCCAATAGGGCTTTTTCAGGCGTATAAAGGGTAGGCTGTGCTACGCTTTTCTTCAACTCGCGTACAGCATTCAGTTCATCCAAGATCCAGTAAGATCTTCCAGCAGTGGCTACGATTAGGTCATCATGGGCCACTTTGAGGTCCGTGATGGGCGTGACGGGTAGGTTGAGTTGGAAAGATGCCCAGGTAAGACCCCCATCTTTGGAGAGGTACATGCCCTGTTCGGTCCCTGCAAAAAGCAAGTTCTTCACTTTAGCGTCCTCTCGAACCACACGGGTGAAGGCACCGTAAGGAATCCCTTTGGAAATGTTGATCCAAGTTTTCCCGTAATCTGTGGTCTTGTAGATGGCTGGAGTATAGTCGTTGAATTTATAGCGGGTGGTAGCGATGTAGGCCGTGGCAGGATCATGCGGAGAAACCTCAATTGCATTGATCAAGCACTCTTTCAGTTCCTTGGGAGTAACATTGCTCCAGGTCGCTCCTCCATCTCGCGTGAGTTGTACGAGTCCGTCGTCACTTCCTGTCCAAATCGTGCCTGCCGCATGCGGGCTTTCGATTACATAGGAAAGGGTTCCGTAATTTTCCGCTCCTACGGCTTCGTTGGTGAAGGGAACGCCTCCTTTTCCTTGTTTGGATTTTTCATTTCGGGTAAGGTCTGGAGAGACTTCCTTCCAAGTTATGCCCCAGTCTTGTGTCTTCAAAAGGATTTGAGCACCATGGTAATAGGTGTTTGGTTCGTGTTGGGACCAGATAATCGGTGCGTTCCAGTTGAACCGGTACTTCATGTCCTTTGCGTCCATACCGAGGTATTGGATGGGAGCAGCCATGATGTTGGTAGACCCCTTTGTTTCCATATCCAAGACTTCAATGGTACCTTGGTAGCTACCACCGAGTACGTAGCGAGGATCATTTGGATCAAAGGCCAGGAAGGCAGATTCGCCCCCAGCAGAATTGTTCCAGTGCTCCTGTGTAATCCCTCCACGGCCCAAGGCCATGCTTGAAATCACCACGGAAGTGTTGTCCTGCTGACCCCCGTAGATGCGGTAAGGGAATTGGTTGTCTACATTGATTCGGTAAAACTGTGCCGTAGGCATGTTGCTCTGGGTAGACCAGCTTTTGCCGCCGTTAAAAGAAATCGACCCGCCTCCATCATCTGCCAAGATTAGGTTGTTTGGATTCTTGGGGTTTATCCATAAGTCATGGTAGTCGCCGTGCGGTCCATCGATGTCTTCAAAGGTTTTGCCTCCATCGATAGAAACTAGGAATGGGGCACTTTGGACATATACTTTGTGCTCGTTTACTGGATCGGCAAAGACCTCGATGTAGTACCAAGCCCGTTGCGTCAATCGGTTACTCTTGTTGATCAGCGTCCAGCTTTCCCCAGCATCTTCTGACACAAATAATCCTCCTAAATCTTTCTCGGTATTGCTTTCAATCAAGGCGTAGACCTTGTTGGAGTTTGCTCTAGAAACAGATATGGCCATTTTCCCTTTTTCCTCAGGGAGTCCTTTGTGAATTTTATTCCAGGTTTTGCCAGCATCGGTGGATTTGTAGAGTCCCGAACCAGGACCTCCTGACTTCACCTGCCAAGGGAAACGCTGGTGTTCCCACATCGCTGCATAGAGGATTTCAGGATAGTTCATGTCCATGGATAGTTCCACAGCACCAGTGAAGGTGTCTACATAAAGTACTTTTTCCCAGGTCAATCCTCCATCGATCGTTTTGTAGATACCTCGATCTTCATTGGGTTCATGCAAGGCTCCTTGGGCTGCTACATACACGGTATTTGGATCGGTTGGGTGAATTTGAATACGAGAAATGTGTTGGGTTTTTTCCAATCCTAACTTCTTCCAAGTTTTGCCAGCATCTGTGGATTTGTACACCCCGTCTCCGTAACTGGTCATGACACCTCGAGGCGCATGTTCGCCCATGCCTACGTAAACAATATTTGGATTGCTTTCCGCCACAGCCACAGCTCCTACGGAACTGGTGGTGAAGAAACCGTCGGAGATATTTTCCCAATGCTGACCGGCATCGCCTGTTTTCCAGAGTCCACCTCCGGTGGTCCCGAAGTAATAGGTAAGTTGATCTTGAATTACCCCAGCGGCCGATACCGACCTTCCGCCTCGGAAAGGACCAATATTTCGGTATTTAAGGGGTAAGGAAGAATCAAAGGTTTGGGCATTCGCAGTGAGCGAACTAAGCAGAAATAGAACAAGAAAAATCCGTTTCATTAGGGCTGATTATTAGTAGATCTTAAATCTAAGAAAAACCCGAAATAATGTAGCGTGATTCGAAAAGGAAATGAAATGTGTGACCTTGGGAAAAATAGGATGCTAAGAGGCCTTCATTTATAACCCTGCCTGTCTAGCGGGATTTTTGACAGCTTTTATCAAGTCCTCCAAGTAATCGGTTTGTACCTCTTGAATCTCCAGTAGCTTTTTGTTGTGGTGTACCAATAAATGGTCAATCTTTTCGCTGAGAATCTTAATCTCCAGCTCAGCTTTTAAATTGATTTTGTAGTCCTGTTCGCTCCGCTTTCGGTCTTTTTGTTCCTGTCTATTTTGGCTCATCATGATGATGGGGGCTTGGATGGCAGCCAAACAGGAAAGAATGAGATTGAGAAGAATGAAAGGAAAGGGGTCAAATGGACCGGTCACCAAAAGCCAGGCATTAATTGCAATCCAGCCTAGGATAAATGTAAAAAAGCTGATGATAAAAAACCAGCTGCCCCCAAAGGAAGCTACCTGGTCGGCCAGTTTTTGACCAAATGTGAGTTTACCTTCCTTCTGCTCTTGGATGTTTTCTGAAAGGATGGAGTTGTTTTTGATAGCTTCCATTACCTCCAGATCAATCGCAGCGAGTTCTCCTTTTTCCAATAGGATCAAGGAGGTCAAATACAACCTTCTGTATTTATTTAATTCACTATTTGAGATGTAATCCTCTTTGCCAAAGTCTGGAAATTGGGATTGAATCAACTCAAAAATCCCTTCTCTTAAATCTTGTCCTCTGACCTCTTCTCCACGGGGAATCTCCTGTTTGCTAAGATGACTGATTTTCATGATCGAGATTTTTTGGTTTACACCTTGACTCCAAATAAGTATCCGACCAGTCCAGAAATACCCATCGCCAAGGTTCCCCAAATGGCAATTCGAGTGATGGCTTTTGGTATACTGGATCCCCCAATTTTGGCAGAAGTAACGCCTAGAATTGCGAGAAAAATCAGGGTAAACCCATAGAGCCAGTATTCCATACTGCTTACAGGTGCCAAGAGTACAATCCCCAAGGGAAGCAATCCACCTACCGTGAAGGAAGCGCCTGATGCTATCGCAGCTTGGATGGGCTTTGCTTGACTCAATTCGTTGATGCCCAATTCATCTCGGATGTGTGTGCCCAAGGCATCTTTTTCGGTGAGTTCAATGGCGACTTGCCTTGCTGTCTCCCTTTTCAATCCTCGTTTCTCATAGATTTGAACCAGGATTTCCAGTTCTTCTTTTGGCAATTCTTTGAGTTCTTCCCTCTCCCGTGTTATGTCGGCCTTTTCGGTATCGGTTTGGGAACTAACCGACACGTATTCTCCTGCAGCCATAGACAAGGCGCCCGCCACCAGTCCCGCCACCGTAGCCAATAGAATGGGCTCCTTTAAGGTGCTGGCCGTAGTGACTCCTATTGCAAGACTGGAAATGGAAATGATCCCATCATTGGCTCCCAAGACAGCCGCTCGTAGCCAATTGCTTCGGTGGATGTAGTGGTTGTCCAAATAGTTATCGATGGTAATTGGATTTTTACCCATGACTTGCTTGGTTTAGTTTAATTTAACTCTTGAATTAGATTCGATTTTTGACCAACTCCTCCATTACCCAGTTGGTCCGTGCAGCGGTAATTCCGGTACTTGGGCAACTCCCTTTGCCGAGTAATTCTTCCACGATACTTTGGATCAATGTACGTTGAATGTGGTGGGGAAGTTCCAGGTGAAATTGAAGTGGATTTTGATTGGGCCGAAGTAGGGTAAAAGCTCCTTCTCCAAAAGTTGCAAAGCGAAGTTGCCCTTTGTCTCCGTCAATCACGATTTCGTCGATTTCCGAAGCAGTTGAGGTGGTAAAACACCAGTTTCCAGTACCCACCACCCCGTTTTCAAAAGCAAAAGTTCCGCACACCAAGTCTTCGGCAGGGTAGGCCTTCGCTTGGTTGGTAGAAAAGCCAGTGGCATGTGTGATTTTGCCAAAAAAGAAATCCAATAAGTCCAGTTGGTGTGAGGCCAGGTCATAAAAATATCCTCCACCTGCGATTTCGGGTAGCACGCGCCAGTTTTCTGCAGAGCTGCTCACTAAGTTGGGTGTAAGAACTTGTTTCATGTTGATGTGGACTGTCCGAATCGCACCAATCTCTCCTTGAGCTAGGAGCTCCTTGATTTTTATAAAATGAGGCAACTTTCTTCGGTAGTAAGCCACAAATAAAGGAACGTTTGCTTGCTCACATGCCTGGATCATTTGTAGACATTCGACATGCGTGCGCGCCATGGGCTTCTCTACATATACAGGTTTCCCCGCTGCTGCGGCAAGTTGGGTGAGTTCCAGATGCACGTGTGGAGGTGTGGCAATGTAAATGGCATTCACCTCTGGGTCTTGGATTAAATCGGCAGCATTGCTGTACCACTTGGATACCTCATGTCGTGTTGCATAGTCTTGGGCTTTCTCTGCATCCCTTCGCATGACTGCTACCAGCCGCGAGTTGGGGATGGTGTTCATGGCGGGGGCAGACTTCAGTTCGCAAACCTTGCCTACACCTAAGACTCCCCATCGAACTTCCGTATCCTTAAATTTTTTCATGCTAGCAGGGGTAGAAAAAAAATAGACTGGGATTGATTCGGTCCCAGTCTAGTCAAAATTAAGTTCCTTATTGAGCAGGAGCTGGTCGGGGCTTCATCTTTAAGCTGTCTGCCGGATAAGTGGCAGCAAGTAGGGCCATCTGTTCTTTGGCCCAATCCACCACTACTTTGCGATCCTCATCCGAAAGGTTGGCTTCGGGATGCAGGCCTAGGTAGGTGTAAGAAGGTAAGGGCATTTCCCCAGATTCCACCATTTCTATGATCTCTTCAAACTTATGATTTTGCACCCGAAGCGGGAGGGAAGTAAACTCAGAAAAATTCAAATGCCCTTTTCCATCGTTCGTGTGGTGGTTGAGCCAAAAGCCCACGGGTTGGATATTGCTGTACCATGGGTAGGTTGTGGTATTGGTATGGCAATCGTTGCACGCCCCTTTCATGATCGTAGCGACATGTTCGGGAACTT
>JAXISU010000139.1:0-5370 GCA_034680425.1 Cyclobacterium sp. | reverse complement strand
GGTGCTTTAGAGCCTAGGTAATGCACTACTAATTCAGAGATCATCTAGTCTTACCAACACAAAGCTGATTTCCGAACCTTGTATCTATTTTTCACCTCTTCGATGAGGGCGATTAGTTCAGCATCACTTAATTCCGATTTGGCAGCTATCATTTTTCTTCCTGCTTCAACCCGTTGAATTTCCTTCAACTGTTCACCAATCTCCTCCGTCGGGCAATCTGCCAAAATAGCCTCTTCTACTAGTTTCTCAAATTCTTTGGGATCGAGGTCCATGTAGGATTGAAAGGTTGACTCGGATAAGTTGGATTGCAATGCTTTTTGGAGTTCCAAATAAGGGTTTTGTGGCTCACAAGCTAAAAGTAAGCCCACAAGCATAGCTAGAAGAAAGAATGTATTTTTCATAGGTGAGTTGGTAAGTTGATTCCCCAATCTATCAATAAACTAGTGTTTTTTAGGATTCCTAACCATTAAAAATCAACTTGACGGTCGTGCCTTGGGCAAGTTCGGAGCGGACCTGAATGTTGCCCTTGTGGCGACGCATGATTTGCTTGGAAAGGCTAAGCCCAATTCCAGATCCTTTCTGCTTCGTTGTAAAAAATGGAATGAAAATCTTTTCCAAGGCTTCCTCCTCTATGCCCTTTCCAGAGTCTGTGATTTCTAAAATAATCTTCCCCGCCTCATCAATAAAGCCTTTCAGATGAATCACTTTTAGCGGAGCGTCCTCAAGCGCCTGGATGGCATTGTGCATCAGGTTAATCAATACCTGCTCAATCTGGGTTTGGTCGCCGAATAGGATAAGTTCCTTAGGTTCCAAATCCTTGAACAGTCGAATGCCTTGACGCTCCAACTGATGCTGCAGCAAGAGTTCCAACTGATCAAAAAGTGATTCTAACCCGATACTTCCGAATCTAGGAGCAGGAACATGGGCTAAGCTCCGAAAATCAGAAACAAAGCTCACCAATCCCTCACTTCGCTTTTCGATGGTCTGCACCCCCATCAAAAAATCCTCCATGTCAGCTGGATTCAAGGCTTCCTTCTGCTCGAGCTTTTGCTCCAACTCTCCCTTCAAGGTCCCGGCAAGCGAGGAAATAGGGGCGATGGAATTCATAATCTCGTGCGTTAGGATATTGACCAAATTCTGCCAAGCCTCCATTTCCTTTTCTTCCAATTCGGACTGAATGTTTTGCAAAGACACCAATTTGAATCGCTCCCCACGCATCAATAGCTCAATCACATAGACGGATAGCTGCATGATGCCATCTGGGTGTGCAATCTTGATCAACTCACTGCCACCTGTTCGAAGCTGCTGTATGGCTTGGTGAAGTTCCTTATTGATCTGTTCTACCTCTTGAATTTGTTTCAGCTCATCCACTTGAAGCATACGCTTAGCCGCCACATTCAGGATTTGAATGTCTCCATTTTCTCTGTAGGTAATCAAACCTATGCTTAGGTGCTTGAATACGGAACGAAAATACTGGTAGTTGGCTTCCTTCTCCGCTTGGTCTTCCTTGAGTTTGGCCAGGATGGCATTGAATTCAATATGCAAGTCATCCGTTTCGGTCCCGTCAAATTTGACAGGGTAAAGCTGGCTGTATTTGTCCTGCTTGATGTTGTTCAGGAAAAGTCGTACTTTCTTGAAAGAGCTTTCGGCATACTTGATTAAAAAAATCAGTTGGATTCCCGCCACGATCAGGAATAGGGAAGTAGCAAACACTCCCCAGCCTCCAACAATGGAATAGGCCATTAGAAAAAGGGTGGCGGTGAGTAGGGCGATTCGCCCAAGTAAGCCAACTTTATAGTCCATATTTTTCCAGTCTTCTGTACAAGGAGGCGCGAGTTAGTCCCAGTTCCTTTGCGGCTTTGGAGATGTTACCTCCATTTTTATCGATGGCGCGCTGAATGGTGTTGCGCTCCATGTCATCCAAGTTGAGGGTAGTACTTGCCTGTGTTTTTTCGGAAGCCGGCTTGGCCGAAAGAAAAAAGAAGTCTCGCGTATCCAGTTCATCTCCATCTGCCATGATGATGGCACGCTCAATGGCATGCTGCAGTTCTCGGATATTTCCTGGCCAAGGATAGCGCTGCAAGAGTTCCATGGCTGTAGGCCGGATGCCTTGGAAGTTTTTACGGTACTTCTGCGCATACTGTCTTAGGTAGTGATTGGCGAGCTGTGGAATATCGTCTTGGCGCTCCCGAAGTGGGGGAAGGTAGATCTCCACGGTATTGATCCGGTACAAGAGATCCTGACGAAAGCTATTGTCGGGTACCATCTCGTGTACAGGCATGTTGGTAGCACAGATCAGTCGAATATCCACCGGTATGGATTGATTGGTGCCTATGCGGGTCACTTCCCGCTTTTGGAGGACGGTAAGCAATTTGGATTGCAAGGGCATGGACAGGTTGCCTATCTCATCTAGGAAGAGGGTACCCTGGTCTGCCACCTCAAATCGTCCTGCTCGATCTTCCTTTGCATCGGTAAATGCCCCTCGCTTGTGCCCAAAGAGTTCGGACTCAAAGAGGGTTTCGGTAATGGATCCCATGTCCACGCCTACAAAGATCTCTTCGCTGCGCAAGGATCGCTCGTGGATAGCCCGTGCAATTAGTTCCTTTCCCGTGCCATTTTCTCCTAAAATCAAGACATTGGCGTCGGTCTGTGCCACCTTGTCAATGATGGAAAAGATATTCTTCATGGAAGCAGACTGTCCGATAATCTCGGTGTAGTTCTTTTTTAGGTCGCCCTGCAAGGTCTTTTGCTTCTTGTGCAACTTGTCTACCTCTTTGTAGCTTTCCTTCAGTTTGAGGGCTGCGGATAGCGTAGCCACCAATTTCTCATTTTGCCAAGGCTTCAGGATAAAGTCGGTTGCACCTTCCTTCAAGGCCTGAACAGCCATCTCTACATCTCCAAAAGCCGTAATCAAGATCACCACTGCATTCGGGTCGATCTCCTTGATCTGGTTTAGCCAGTAAAACCCTTCCTTGCCCGATGTGGTGTCCTCCCGGAAATTCATATCCAAAAGAATCACGTCAAAGTTTTGGGTATTAATTAAAAAAGGGATTCTTCGCGGATCCTTTTCGATGTGTACTTCTTTGGCATGCTTCTTCAAAAGCATTTTTGCTGCAAAAAGTAAATCCTCGTTGTCATCGATGATCAGTATACGTCCGAGTTGCTGTTCCATGGGAGTTGTTTTGAGTATACCCTAGAAAAATAGTGCCAACAGGGATTAAATCCTCCAATCCCAGATTTCCTAGTAAATATGTCCGAAAATGTACGATTTTATCCGATTTCCGTACACTTTTTTTTGGTTTGGGGCACCTGATTGTTTTTCCTACCTTTGGCGTTCACAAAACTTGAATCACATGTCAGCTAAAAAAGGGGATGCAGTAGCCGTCCATTACACCGGAAGATTGGAAGATGGGAGCATTTTTGACTCTTCGATATCCAGGTCACCACTGAGTTTTACACTTGGAGATGGCAATATGATTAAAGGCTTTGATTCAGCAGTTTATGGAATGGCGATCGGAGATAAAAAAACAGTGACTATTCCCGCAGCAGAAGCTTATGGCGAGCGTCGTCAAGACCTGCTCATTGAGGTGCCCTTGTCCCAAGTTCCCCTCGATATTCAACCAGAACTCGGACTTCAATTGACGCTTCAAGGTCCAGGCGGGCAGCCTATGCCTGTTACCGTAGTCGAACTTGATGAAGAGAAAATTGTATTAGATGCCAACCATGAATTGGCGGGTCAAGACCTGATTTTTGACATCGAGCTGGTTTCTATCGGATAAGCATTGTTAAGTAGACACTACCTCTTAGTAGTGGATTCATAAACTAAAAAAGCCCTTCAATATTGAATTGAAGGGCTTTTTTGTTGAACTCTCTGGTATGTTACTTCTCAAAATTTGAGTCGAATGGTATTGCACTGGAGACAGGAGAGGAGGTGAACTTCAGAAGCTGGACCTCCGAATCGCTTAGTTCCAGATAAGTATTCTGACTTACCCATTCCCCAAGATTGAAATAGGTGGCGCTTTGGCCCACAGGCAGCTGAAGTGGCAGGTGGCGGTGACCAAAGATGTAATAGTCATGTGAGGTCTTTTGTTCGAGCTCTTTGCAGTAGGCCCATAGCCATTCTCCATCCCCCAAAAATCGCTGTTCATCCTTGCTGCTATTGCTGATTCGGCTCTTGCCTGACCAGCCCTTTGCTAGCCGTATCCCAATATCTGGGTGAATCCATCGGAAAAGCCATTTCGCTACCGGATTGGTGAAGATTTTCTTCAAAAACTTGTAAGTGGAATCCCCAGGTCCTAGGCCATCTCCATGCCCCACCAAGATTTTTTTACCGGCTACTTGAATTTCAATGGGATGGGTATACACAGGAATTCCAAGTTCCTGGGTGAAATAATCTCGCATCCAGAGGTCGTGATTGCCCGTGAAAAAAAGAATGGGAATCCCTCGGTCACGCAGTTGGGAAATCTTGGCTAAAAAGGGGAGTTGACCTTTGGGGATGACTTCTCTGTACTCAAACCAGAAGTCGAAAATATCTCCCACCAGAAAAATCGCTGCCGCCTCATCTGCAATGTAATCCAGCCAAGCGATGATGCGATCTTGTCGCTCCCTGCTCGATTTAAAATCTGGGGCACCTAAGTGAAAATCGGAGGCGAAGAACAGCTTTTTCCCGTGAAGGGGAAAATTCAGGTCGGAGGCTTGCATGGGGTAAAGATAGATGCAATCCCTCAAAAAAGGAAAAGCCCCGAATTTTCGGAGCTTTTCAGGTTATGCTTCTGTTTTGGATTCTTCCGCATCCGGTGTTGGACTTGGAGGAATTGCTTCTGCAGTTTCTTCCTTTTCGGTCACTACCGCTGCTTCAGGTACTGATTCAGCCACTTCAGGATCTTTTTTATTGGTAAAGGCCTGGTAAGTAGTTTCCTTCTCAAAAGGTCGCTTCCCGATCAGACGCTCCAAATCTGCTTGGAATAGAATCTCTTTTTCAAGTAACTCCTTAGCGAGTATTTCAAGTTCTGCCTGGTGCTTGCGCAGTAAATCAAGAACACGTGTATAGGCAAACTGGATCAACTTGCTCACTTCCTGATCAATCATTTCCGCCGTTGCTTCCGAGTAGGGCTTGGTCATCTTGTACCCATCGCTCTTGCTTTCGTAGAAGGAGACATTGCCTAGCTTCTCGTTCATACCGTACACGGATACCATGGAGTAGGCCATCTTGGTGATGCGCTCTAGGTCACTCAAAGCTCCTGTAGAGATCTTTCCAAAGATGATTTCCTCCGCTGCTCTACCCCCTAGGGTCATGCACATCTCGTCGATGAGTTGCTCGGTTTGGTAGAGAAACTGTTCCTTAGGCAAGTACTGGGCATAGCCAAGTGC
>JAXISU010000138.1:0-5410 GCA_034680425.1 Cyclobacterium sp. | reverse complement strand
GGAGTACCGCAAACTGCTCAATCAATATGAAAAGGAGGTGATTCAGCAGCGCCAAGAAGACGAGAAAAAGGGGGTGGTATCCGAACGAAACTATGTGGTGGATACGCTCGCTCGGAAACGTGATCTGGCCTATTGGGACAGCATTCGTCCTGTGCCACTTAGCCTAAAGGAAATAGAAGGATACAAGCGTGACGACAGCCTCGCGGTCATCGAGGCGGCCAAAAAATCTGAAGTAGATTCCATCGCCAAAAAGGCGCGCACCAAGTTTCAACCCCAAGACCTAATTATGGGGGGTAGCTACAGTTTTGGGAAAGGCAAATCGGTTGGCTTCCCTGTCAACCTGACCAAATTTTCATTCAATACCGTCGAAGGATACAAACTTGGACTTGGATTTTTTTACCGAAAGGTGGAAGAAATCAAGCTCGCAGACTCAGTCAACCGCATCCGAAAAGTATTTCGCATTGAACCTGAACTCCGCTATGGGTTTTCGAGTGAACAGTGGTATGGTAAAGTAGGGATTCGGAGATCCATCAATAAACCTAATTCAGGATCCAACTGGGGGCTGTCTGGAGGTAGTTTTGCGTATCAATTTAATCCAGAGGATCCAATTCAAGAACAAGTCAATGCGGCTTATTCACTTTTTGCACGGAGAAACTACCTGAAATTATACGAGCAAGATTTTGTGCAAGCCACGTGGGGGCAGCGCAAGTCCCCAGCTTTAAGTTATCAGCTGACCTTCCTTTGGGCGGATAGAAGACAGTTGGAAAATACCACGGATTATAGTTTTTCGAAAAATACCGAGCGGGAGTATTCTTCCAATCGACCTTTTAATGTGGAAGCAGGAGATGTGGCTTTCTCCAATCACCAGGCAAGCAAATTCAAAGCGACACTAGATTGGAGGCCAGGATTGACCTATTCGATTCGGAATGGACGAAAAATTCCCAATTATGAGCGCGCACCCTTGCTTTCATTTACCTACCAGAAGGCATTGCCACTAGCCAATACTTCGGGATTGTCCGCAGACTTCGATCAACTGGAAGCTTCCCTCAAGCATGATTTTTCTTTTGGGGTGAGCGGGAAACTCGATTTCAACGTCACTGCAGGAACATTCCTCAACAATCGCCAGGTGTTTTTCCAAGACTACAAACATTTTGGAGGGAATCGAACGCTTTTCTCCTCCATGGGCGCAGCCTCCAACTTCCGCGTGATGGACTACTACCGCTACAGCACTTCCGGATCCTATGTTTCCAGCATTGCGCACTACCAATTCCGTAAATTCATCTTTACCCAGCTACCTATGCTTCGCTTCTCGGGAGTGCGGGAGAATATTTTTGTCAACTACCTGAAAACTCAAAACTCACCGCACTACACGGAAATTGGTTATTCGCTAGATAACCTATTCCGGATTTTCAGAGTAGAACTTGCTGTTGGTTTTGAAAACGGTCAATTTCTCCGAGCACGCCCGTTATTTGGAGTGGCAACTTTCCTAAATATTTCGGTCGATTAACTCAAGGATTCCACCAGTAGGTGAATTTCAAGACCAGGGACCTGTTTTTCATTAAGAAAGGCGCAGGCAGGTAGTTGTCGGTGTACACCAAAAAAAGGTCTGAAGCAGGCTTAAATCGCCATTGAAAGCGGGTATTCAGGTTGATGTTCTTGATCTGCTCGTTGTACTGCACAAAGGTGGTAAAAAAGACCGTGTTGGTCAGTGTCACATCTACTCGCGGACCAATCAGCCAGAATTGGGTTTTGCCCCAGGGCGCTGGGAGATCGATGGAATTGTAATTGCTACTCAGCGCCAAGCTCACATAAGGTTGAAAGCGGTAACCCAGGTCGGCAACCAAGTTGTACCGCTTCCCATCCGCATAATAGCCGCCTGCGCGCCCGCTGAAAGCATAGGTAAAGACGCTTTGTGGCTTCGAACTGTATTCCAGTCCCACTGCTGACCATTGGTGTTCAGTACCTGTGGCTAGGGTTTTGCCAGAGAAGTTGGTCGGGTCAAAGGGGCGCTGAAGTACGACAAAATCGTGTGCTCCCCAGACCAATAGGCTACTTTGACTGCGAAACTTGATGCTGTAGGTAGCGTAGGTCGTATTGTCCGTTTGTACTCCTTTTAGGGAGAAATAGCGTATCGAATTCAGTTCCGGTCCATGGCTTAGGATGAGGGCACTTTTTGGAAACCAGCGGTAGCCGATGGAGGGGCTAATCTTGTAAAAAGCGGTGCGAGGCACAAAGCCCACTTCGGCAGTGTAGTTTTCAGATACGTATTCATGTTGCCAGTTCCAAGTCAAGTTGCCGCTGGCATATTTCAAGTTGGCCGCGTGCGCAATCCCTCTTCCCACAGCTTCAGGACCGAAGGACTGGAGCACCATCGCCTTTCCTGTCCACAGATTGTTGGCAGAGGCAAGATTGTATTCCAAGCCTAAATTTCGATTGAATTCGGTGTAGCGGGTTTGATTTTCCGGCACCAGGGAAGGGTCGTAATTCAGGGATTGTTTGTTGACTACCAAGGCGCCAATTGTGGATCGTGCCCCTACTTGTCGCTGCAAGGACACCACCGAGAAGTTTTGTGCAGGAAGTCCAGTCTCGTCAACTGCTCCCGTCTGCATGTTGAGGGCTCCGATGCGCCAATCTTTGTTGAGCTTCCCACTGAGTCTGGCCCCAAACTCGATGGGAGCATTGAGTCCAATTCTGCGAGAGAAAAAAGGGCGAAGCGTGCTGTAGCCATAACTTCCAAACAAGTCTCCATTTTCTAAGAAAAACTGCCTGCGCTCCGGGAAGAACAACTCAAAGCGATCTAGGTTGGTGACTTGTCGATCTACTTCCACCTGGGAAAAATCAGGGTTGATGGTCAAGTCCAAATTCAAAGAGGAGGTCAGCGAGATTTTAGCATCCAAGCCAATTTCTCGTTTGTAAGTAGCATTTTCGCCGGATTCCCCATTTTTACTAAAGCCTCCAAGGGCATAAGGGATGAGGGAAATATTAGCTCCAGCATCAGGCGGAGGATTGTCCCAGACCAGGGTGCCTGTGTAGGCAAGTGTAGAGGAGGGGAATTGCCGGGGTACAGGTGCCCAACCTGATTTTTCTGTGGTTTTGAGGTCAAGGCGCGAGAAGTTGATGCCCCATTCCTGTATGCCTTTCTTGTAGCGGATGGATTTGAAGGGGATTGCTGCCTCAAAAACCCAACGATCGGCGTAATTTTTGACTTTCGATACCCACTTGTTATCCCAGCTCAGGTCTATGGAAGTACCGTTGGACATCTGTCCATCCCATTGTGCACCTGCTGCATTGGCGCCAAAGGAGAATCCATTGGTGAGGTCATCAAAGGGGTCCATAAAGAGTAGGAAGTTGTCGTTCTTCCCGAAATTGAAATCCCGCCGCAGTGATTCAACCATGTAGGGTCCATCGCTCGCATGGTAGTTGATCACGATGAGATACAGCTGTTCATCATCGTAACTCATCCGCACATCTGTTTTCACCTTGGAGAAACTGGTATCCATCGGAGTGATCATAAAAAAGTTGCTTGCCACCTCCGCTTCTTGCCACGTTTTTTCATCCATGACCCCATCCACCGCGATGGGACTACTCGCTTTTTGAATGTTTAGGCGGTAACTGGCATTGATTTTTTGTGCCCGGATGGGTGCGCTAATTAGGATAAATGAAACTAGAATGGGAACTAAAAAACGCATGAACTGTGCTTTTGGGTAGAGGGCTACTGTTTGATTCGGTAAGTAAAGGTCAGGTTAGTTTGCCGCAAAACCATCTGAGATTCGCCTTCCGTGAAGAAATTACTCCCCTCCGTAATGTAGCGGTTGATTCGTGAATTGAGTACGTCGGCAACATTGAAAATTAAGGTTCCGCGTTGATTCAAGATTTTTTTGCTGGCAGAAAGATCTAGAAAAAAGATTCCTTTTTGAACGCCCTGGGCGGTTTTTCGCCGAGCTTCGTAATTTCCTCGAATCTGTAGATCCCAACCCTTCGGTAACGTGAATCGGGAGCTTTGGCGAAACAACATAGAGGTAGTGGTGGCTTGAAAATTTTGGTTCAAGTTACTCCCATCCACCGTCGCATAGAAGAAGTTGGCATTGAAGTCCAGCTTCCACCAGGAGCTCGCTACATAGTCTCCACTAAATTCCAGTCCATAGGATTCTTCTCCCACCAAGTTGTAAGGAGCAGTGACGGAGAAGCCATTGTCTCCCACCGTTCGGATGCGCTGGATCTTATCCTGGGTACTTCGGTAGTATACGGTTGAAAATAGCGTACTTTTTTCGCGATACAGGATGTGTCCTAGCTCGTAAGAATCCGTAAACTCTGGGTTGAGGTTGGGATTGCCCGAGAAAAAGTTTCGTTGGTCTGAGAAGGTCACATAGGGGCTGAGGTCATTGTACACTGGGCGTCTGATACGACGGCTATAGCTCAACTGGAAGGCATTCTTTTCATTGGCTTTGTAGTTCAGGTGCCCGCTGGGGAAGAGGTTGGTATAGGATCTCGGATTGGACTCTTTGGTTTCTACAAGTCGTGTTTCGATGTCCGTATACTCCGCTCTGAGTCCAGCTTGGTAGCTCCATTTTGCTCGTTCGTTCCCGACAATTCCATACACCGCCAAGATATTTTCGTCGTAGAGGAATACGTTGTCCAAGCCATCGATGGTCTCGAAATTTCCAGACTCCTGCTTCTCCTGAACTAGGTAATCGTTTTCCATTTCGCGAAAGCTGGTGCGAATTCCGGTCTCGATCTTTCCTTTGGTGGCAAAGGGTTGCGTAAAATCTACTTGGAGCAGGTATTGATTTTCGTATTCGTCATTCAAGGAGGTCTGGGTTAAGGCTCCTTTGGGCAGGGCTGAAGAAAATATATTGTAGGAGTTTTGGGTAAAAAGTTGGTTTGACCGTTCCCAGTAGTTGAGGTAGGTAAAGGAAGCATTCAACTCTTTTCCTTTTTGGTCAAAACGCTTTTTAAAGTTCAAGATCGCCTCTTTGTTGGGCTCGTCTTCCGTTTCATCCTGTCTTCGAAGTGCATAGCCGAGGTAGTTATCCAAGGTATTGGCGTAATCCTCGTAGCGGATGTCTGTAATCCGATGTGCGTCACTTCTCCTCCACACATAGGAGGCGGTCAGGATGCTCTGCTCACTAAAGAAATAATCAAGCCCTGCTCTCAGGCTATTGTTAAGACTGTTTACGGTAGAAGTAGATCGCTGCTGGAGTAGGAGCGTGCTACCATCTTCTTGATACACTTCCTGATACAACTTGCTTCTGCCCGGGCTAACCCGATTGGCCAGTCCATAATTGACAAACCAGTTGATTCGATTTTTACGGTAATTCAGGTTGGCCGTCAGTCCGAGGTTGAGGGGCGATCCAACAATCACTTCTCCCGATCCATTGAATCCTTGTTTGTTGTCTTTTTTAAGGATGAT
>JAXISU010000137.1:0-5419 GCA_034680425.1 Cyclobacterium sp. | reverse complement strand
TGAAAGACATCGGTGGTCTAGAGTGTGCTAAGTGCCACTATTAATTCCTCCTTATCCTTTTGAAAATTCATTCCTAGAAATAAAATGAAGGAAACTAAAAAAACCTACTGGAAAGGGCTCGAGCAACTTAGCAACGATCCGGAGTTTGTGAAAAATGCCGATAGAGAGTTTGCGGAGCTTCCTAGTTCCCTAAACGAAGATGGTAGCTCCTCTCGAAGAGATTTCCTAAAGTTGATGGGTTTCAGTTTGGCAGCAGCTTCATTGGCAGCTTGCGAAACTCCTGTTCGTAAGGCTATTCCTTATGTGAATAAGCCTGTTGACATCAACCCTTCCATCCCGAATTACTATGCCTCTACCTTCTATTCTGGAGGAGATTATGCATCTATCGTGGTTAAAACAAGAGAGGGACGACCCATCAAGATTGATGGTAACGAACTTTCTCCTATTACTAAAGGAAAAGTAAATGCCATCGTTGAGGCCTCTGTTTTGTCTCTATACGACAAGCAGCGTGTTGCAGGCCCTATGCTTGCAGGTGCTGTATCAGATTGGGCTAAAGTAGATGCACATGTTAAATCAAAATTAGCTGGTGCTGGAACGGTAAAGATTGTGACCAACACGATTCTTTCTCCTTCTACAGAAAAAGCCTTGCAGGAATTTAGTGCTGCTTATGGTGGAGCTGAAGTAGTGGTTTACGATTCCATCTCCAACTACGGCATCACCAAAGCTTCTGAAGTTTTTTATGGTCAGGCAATTCTTCCTTCCTACCACTTCGATAAAGCAAAAACGATTGTTTCCTTTGGTGCAGATTTCCTAGGAACTTGGATTTCCCCAATTGAATTTGCAGGTGCTTACGCAAAAACAAGAAAAATCAGCAAGGACAAGGCAGAAATGTCTCGTCATTTCCAGTTTGAGTCCAATCTATCCTTGACTGGTGCCAATGCGGATTACCGTACTCCAATCAAAGCTTCTCAGTCTGGTCTAGCGGTTCTTGCACTTTACAATGCAATTGCTGCGAAAGCAGGTGTTGCCACAGTAGGAGGAGCGAAGGTAGAAGTAGCTCACCTTGATAAAGCAGCCAACGAACTATGGGCAGCTAAAGGTGCTTCCTTGGTTGTGTCTGGTTCCAATGATCCAAACGTACAGGTAGTCATTCATGCCATCAACGAATTGTTGGGTAACAATGGCGTTACTGTAGATTTTTCAACTCCTGTATACTATAGAAAAGGAAACGATGCTCGCATGAACCAGTTTATCACCGAATTGAAAGGTGGTTCTGTAGGTGCAGTGATCTTCTATAACTGTAATCCAGTATACGACCACCCACGTGGTGCTGAAGTTGCTGCTGGAATTGCAAAAGCAAAATTGAGTATTGCCACCAACGGTACCTTGGATGAGACTTCTTCCTTGGTCCAAGTGGTTGCACCTGATCATCATTTCTTGGAGTCTTGGAATGATTTCCAACCGAAGAAAGGTCAGTATTCCTTGGCTCAGCCAACCATTTCTCCGCTATTCAAAACCCGTCAAGCACAGGATTCATTCTTGACTTGGGCTGGTTCTACCGTTGCATATTACGATTACATCCAAGCAAATTGGACTGCTACTTTGTTCCCAGCAATGGGTGCGGGTGCTACCTTCCAAGAGTTCTGGGATAGATCACTCTTCAATGGTGTAGTAAGTGAAACCACCATAGCCGCTCCACTCGCTCCTGTAGGACAAGTAGATGTAGCAGCTGCAGAGGTAGCTAAAACTTACGCAGCAGCGAATGCAGGTGCTGAATTGGTGATTTACACCAAAGTAGGTATCGGTGCGGGTACTTATGCCAACAACCCATGGTTGCAGGAAATGGCTGATCCAATCACCAAAGCAACTTGGGACAACTACCTAACTGTATCTCAGAAGTGGGCTACAGAAAATGGAGTTTCCATGGTAGAAGAAAACACCAAAAAGGCTAAGGTTACTGTAAATGGCAAGTCAATTGTTGTTCCAATTTTGGTTCAACCGGGTCAGGCCAACGGTACTTTCGGTCTAGCCTTGGGCTATGGCCGTACCAAAGCAGGTCGTGTGGCTGATGGAGTAGGGGTCAATGCATTTGATTTACTTGACACCACCAAAGGCTTCGTAAATTTTGACTTGACCACCAAGGTTGAGGTAGCCGCTACTGAGGAAACTTACAAAATTGCACGCACGCAAACTCACCAAACCTTCATGGGACGTGAAAACGTCATCCAAGAAGCTACTTTGGCTGAGTACAAAAAAGATGCATCTGCAGGAAGATACAAGCCTGAAATCTACAAGGATGGCGAGTTTGTAAAACCTTCCAAAATTTCACTTTGGAGTGGACATAAATACAGCCAACACCACTGGGGTCTTGCCATTGACATGAACTCTTGTATTGGTTGCGGTGCTTGTACCATTGCTTGCCAGGTAGAAAATAACGTGGCAGTAGTTGGAAAGCAAGAAGTGTTGAATCGTAGAGAAATGGCTTGGATCCGTATCGATCGCTATTACTCTTCTGATGCAGCTGCTGATGATTTGAGTGGATTGGAAGTGGCCGCAGAAAATCCTGAGGTGACTTTCCAGCCGATGATGTGTCAGCAGTGTAACAATGCACCATGCGAGACTGTGTGTCCAGTGGCTGCCACTACGCACTCTTCTGAAGGTTTGAACCAAATGACTTATAATAGATGTATTGGTACTAGATATTGTGCAAACAACTGTCCGTATAAGGTACGTCGATTCAACTGGTTTAAATACCACGATAACAAGGACTTTGCTGGTGTAAACGTCGCTCAAAACGATGATTTGGGCAAGATGGTTCTTAACCCAGACGTAACTGTCCGTGTACGTGGTGTCATGGAAAAATGCTCTATGTGCGTACAGCGTATTCAGGCTGGTAAACTTACCGCCAAGCGTGAGAAGCGTACACTTGTAGATGGAGAAGTAAATGTGGCTTGTGCAGTGGCCTGTCCTACAGATGCCCTTGTATTTGGTGACATGAATGATCCTGCAAGCAAGGTGTCTAAGCTCTTGAAAATTGAGGAATCCGATGCTGCTAGCAAGGAAGTAGGTGAGGAGAGAGCATACCACGTATTGGAAGAGATCAATGTGAGTCCAAACGTATGGTACTTCACTAAGATCAGAAACAAAGAGAAAAACGAAGCGTAATTATAATAACAAGAAACTATGCAGGTTACTTCATCCGTACGCCAGCCCTTAGTTACCGGAGGTAAAACCTACCACGATGTGACACATGATGTGTCGCGTCAGGTAGAAGGTAAGCCATCCAAGTTGTGGTTTTTGGCTTTCCTTACTGCCGTCGGAGTATTGGCTTTAGGATCAACAGCTCTTTTGGCTACCCTTTGGGAAGGGATAGGCATGTGGGGCCTCAACAAGACCGTAGGTTGGGCTTGGGACATCACCAACTTCGTGTGGTGGGTAGGTATTGGTCACGCAGGAACGCTTATTTCTGCCGTATTGCTTCTATTCAGACAAAAGTGGAGAACATCCATCAACCGTGCTGCAGAAGCGATGACCATCTTCGCGGTAATCTGCGCGGCCATGTTCCCAGTCATCCACATGGGTAGACCTTGGTTGGGTGCTTATTGGGCATTGCCACTTCCAAATACTTTTGGATCGCTTTGGGTAAACTTTAACTCTCCCTTGTTGTGGGACGTATTTGCGATTTCAACGTACTTCTCTGTATCGCTAGTATTCTGGTACATTGGGTTGATTCCTGACTTTGCAACTATCCGTGACCGTGCCACTGGAATGCGTAAAGTAATCTACGGAGCCCTTTCTTTTGGATGGGATGGAGCAGCGAAAACTTGGATGCGATACGAATCTGTATCCTTGATCCTTGCTGGTCTTGCAACTCCTCTTGTACTTTCTGTACACACGATTGTATCCTTTGACTTTGCTACTTCGGTGATTCCAGGATGGCACACCACCATTTTTCCTCCTTACTTCGTAGCAGGAGCGATTTTCTCTGGTTTTGCTATGGTATTGACCTTGATGATCATTACCCGTAAGGTATACAAGCTAGAAGACTACATTACTTTGGAGCACATTGAGTTGATGAATATCGTGATCATCATCACAGGTTCTATTGTAGGTATTGCCTACATCACTGAATTCTTCATCGCTTGGTATTCTGGAGTTGAGGCTGAGCAATATGCCTTCATCAACAGAGCAACAGGACCTTACTGGTGGGCTTACTGGTCCATGATGACCTGTAACGTGATTTCTCCTCAACTTTTCTGGTTCAAGAAAATTAGAACCTCCATTGTGGCTACCTTCCTATTGTCTTTGGTAGTAAATATTGGAATGTGGTTTGAGCGATTTGTAATTATCGTAACCTCCTTGCATAGAGATTACTTGCCTTCTTCTTGGGCAATGTTCTATCCTAATTGGGCTGACGTTGGGGTTTACTTGTTCACTTTTGGTTTGTTCTTCACCCTCTTCTTCCTTTTCGCTAAGTTTTTCCCAGTGATCAACATGGCCGAAGTGAAGTCTGTATTGAAGTCATCCTCTGAAAAAGCACACAAATAATCATGGAAAGAGATACTCATTTTATTTTAGGAGTCTACGACGATGAGGACGTATTGCTCCATGCAGTAGAAAAGGTTAGAGGTAGCGGAGTGAAGATTCACGAAGTGTATTCTCCATACCCAGTTCACGGGTTGGAGCACGTGTTGGGCTATAAGCGAAGCAAACTTCCTATTGCCGCATTTCTTTTCGGTATGTTAGGAACAAGCTTAGCCTTGACCATGCAGTTTTACATGATGAAATTTGACTGGCCGATGATCATTGGTGGTAAAGACTATGCTGCTTTCCCTGACTTCGTTCCAGTATCTTTTGAAATGACCGTTTTGTTGGCAGCCTTCGGTATGGTAGGTGTGTTTTTGATCACTTCCAATCTGAAGCCTTGGGCACAACCTCGAATCTTCGATTTGAGAAGTACAGATGACAAGCACATCATGGCCATCGATATTGCAAGCAACAGCAGCCTAGAGCAAGAAAAAATCAAAGAGATTTTGTCTGCATCTGGTGCTACTGAAGTGAATAACAAAAGTTTTGAATAGAATAACCGTAGCTATGAAAATTACGAACGCATCACTATTCGCAGGTTCTGTTCTAGCCCTCAGTTTGTTGGCTGGATGCAAGGCTGAAGGTGAAAATCCGGGGTTAGAATATGCACCTCAGATGTATCACTCGGTAGCTTATGAACCATTGACTCAAATTAAGGACGAGGCGCAAGGTTCTTGGCTTTCCACCAGAGAAGATGGAAAAGGTGAGTATTTCAATTCCAACGTGAACAATCCTCATGGCATGAACATGAGAGAGCCTGTGGTAAATACGGTTCCTAGAAACAAGCAAGGATACCTTCCTCACCGCTTGCAACAATTCGAATTGGATAAGG
>JAXISU010000136.1:0-5425 GCA_034680425.1 Cyclobacterium sp. | reverse complement strand
TGCCTAGCTTACTAGCAATCCAAGGGCTACTTGAATCTAACTCCAGCATGGCCGAACGGATAGCCAGTAATGCAGGAAGGTTTTTTGGAGTTTCAATTAAGTTGAAATTTGCCAACAGTTGATCCAGTTGGGACTGAATAGCTAAGCCACCCTTGACAGATGACCAGCGGCTTTCCACATCATCAAAAGGAGAATTCACATAGGGTTCTCCCCCTACTTGCTCCAAGTAATCCTTGGCCTTTCCAGTACCAGCCGTAGATCCAAAGCCCTGTGATTTGTGCATGGTTCGGCTGTCGGCTGCAAACTCATGGTAGGATTTACCCAGCAAGGAATTGTATCCCCCTACTTCCATAGCATAGTAGCGCTTTCCCGCTTCTGGCTCAAACTCACCTCTGAAATTGTAGGCATTAAAAAATATGCGTTTCGCCTGCCAAGGCTTCACATAAGGTAGTTGTTCTGGATAAGCCTTCGGGTCACCTGAAAGTGCAAATGCTTCTTCAGCTAAGATTGCCGAAGTGGTATGGTGACCATGGGTAATTCCAGGTGTAGTATTGAATCGGGTGATGATGATATCCGGTTGGAAACTTCGAATCGCCCAAACCACATCGGCTAAAACCTTTTCTTTATCCCAATTTTGAAGTGTTTCTGTCGGATCTTTACTGTATCCAAAATCAAGGGCACGGGTAAAATACTGTTTCCCTCCATCAATTTCCCTTGCTTTGATCAATTCCTGGGTTCGGATTTGCCCCAATTCTATTCCGAGTTCCTTACCGATTAGGTTTTGTCCCCCATCTCCGCGCGTAAGGCTCAAATAAGCTACCTCTGCATGCTCCCCATTTGCTAGGTAAGCAATCATTCGGGTATTTTCATCATCCGGGTGTGCTGCCACATAGAGTACCCTCTTGGTCTCTCGTAATTGTACTAATTGGTGGTACCGCTCTGAGGAAGTCAAGGCTTGCCCAAAGCTCAGGGTAGCGGAAAAGACAAGCGGTACTAAAAACAGGATAAAACGGAAAATTCGTATACTCATGGGTGTGTGATCAACTACATGCAAACTAATTCAATTCATCGCTAAATAAAATTGAATTTTGATGAACTGGCCTAAAAAATAAATCAAGTGAGAGTTAGCGATTAGATAGAAATAAATGGAAAAAAAAAGGCCGGAAAATCCGGCCTTCTTACTATTCCTATCAGGTATTAATTCTCCTGCCAGTTGGCACCAAGAATTGCTGAAATCTTTGTATTCAAAGCATTTACCTCTGCTGTGTTTTTCAAGCGAGTATGCACCTGGAACAAGACGATCATGATGTCAGTATTGTCCGGCTTAATTTCCAAAGCTTTGGTGAAGTAAGGAACAGCTTGCTTGTACAAGTCATCCGCCTGTGTTCCCATCTCTTTAGATCTTTTTTCCCACTCAGTATCAGAAAGCGAATTCAACTCAGCTAGAATTGCTCTAGATTTCTCTAACATTAAAGCTCCAGTGTAGTAATTTCCTTCGAAGAAGTTAGGATCCACTTCTACTGATTTCTTGTAGTCTACTAAGGCAGCTTCCAAATCTCCACCTTGCTCTTTCAAGTATCCAGAACGCAACAATAAACCTGGATTGTTAGGATCTTTAGCAAGAGCATCTTTGATTTGAGCCATTGCCTCATCCATTTTGTTCAATTGTAGAAGCAATTGAATTTCATATTCAGCCAATACCTTATCATTAGGATACTCAGCTCTAGCCTTGGTTACCAATTCAAATGCACCTTCTGGATTCTTTTCTTCAGTGCTTAAGATTTGAATCATGAAATAATAGGCATTGATTTTATTGTAAGTAGGAAGCTCAAACAAATATCCAAAGTGCTTTTTGGCATCTGCAAATCTACCCAAATCGTTTGCAAGGAATCCTGCATTGTAGTGGATAGTAGAGTCAGTCTTGTCAATTTCTCCAGCAAGATTGAAGAACTCGTAAGACATCTCCATGTCATCTTCATTGTACCGGTCCAAAGCCTTATCAAAAGAAAGGTTCTTCAAGGTAATCAAGGAATACGGTCTCAAGTTGTCTGGAAGACCTGGTACTTCCTCAGCGTACACAGACTTTCCTACAGGAGAAGTCTTGTTACTTCCCGCCATTTCAAATGTTTTGTTGAAAGTAGCAAGCGCTTGATTACCAGCTTCCAAAGTCTCTTTTGTATTGGAAGAGTCGGTTCCGAAAATCTTGGTGTGAATTTGAGCTTTAACCAAGAAAGTTGCCGGATCGCCACTTGTTTCAGGATTGGTTATTGCAGCATCGATGGCTGTAAGTGCAGTTTGTAAGTTTCCTGACTTAAATCCTTTTTCTGCCTCTTTTACTACTTTCTTTTGTCCAAAAGCAAAAGTGACGGTCGCAACCATTGCTAGTGATAGAACGAGCTTTTTCATTCGTGTTTTTCGTTAGGAATTGTTTATTCAGTTGTTTCTAAGGGTGATTCAGGTAATTCAGGAGAATCGGGCACAATATCGGAAGATTCTGAAAGTTCTTCCTCTTCTCTTGAAATTTTTTCCACAGAAGAAATTTCATCCCCTTCTCCTACTTTAATTAGTCGTACGCCTTGAGTAGCTCTTCCCATGACACGTAACTCGTCCATGGAGATTCGGATGGTGATGCCTGACTTGTTGATAATCATCAAATCATCGGTATCCACTACTTCTTTAATTGCCACCAATGCACCCGTCTTATCGGTCACATTCATAGCTTTTACTCCTTTACCCCCTCTATTCGTAATTCGGTATTCGTCAAGGTCGGAACGTTTTCCATATCCCTTTTCAGATACCACCAAGAGGGTTGCATTAGGTTCAGATGCACAAACCATGCCAATCACAAAATCTGATTTATCGGTAAGCGTAATCGCCTTCACGCCGGTTGCGGTTCTACCCATTGGACGAACTGCAGACTCGTGGAAGTGAATGGCTCTACCTGATTTAGCAGCAATCACAATGTGTTGATCCCCATTGGTTTTGGCCACGTGTACCAATTGATCATCCTCTCTGAAATTCAAGGCGATGATACCATTGGTTCTTGGTCTAGAATATTGCTCTAGGGTAGTTTTTTTGATTACCCCCTGCTTGGTCACCATCACCAAGAAGTGATTGTTGATGTAATCCTGATCTTCCAAGTTTTCTACTTGAATGATGGATCGGATCTTATCATCTTGGGTGATATTGATCAAGTTTTGGATAGGTCGACCTTTCGCAGTCTTCGAACCTTCAGGAATGGCATAGGTTTTCAACCAGAACAATTTACCCTTATCTGTAAAGATTAAGAGGTAGTTGTGAGTGGAAGCCGTAAATAGGTATTCAGTCCAATCGTCTTCCTTGGTACTTACCCCTTTGGATCCGATTCCACCTCTACCCTGAGTACGGTATTCGGTCAGCGCAGTACGCTTCACATAGCCCTGATGAGAAACGGTAATCACCACTTCTTCATTCGGGATCATGTCTTCGTAGCTGAAGTCTTCTGCATTGTGCTCGATCTCCGTACGACGGTCATCGGCATAGCGCTCCTTCATTTCGTGGAGCTCTGTTTTGATGATTTCCATTCGCTTGCCTTCGTCAGCCAAGATGAATTTCAACTCCTCAATAAGCGCCATGATTTCTTTGTATTCCTCGATGATTTTCTCACGCTCCATGCCAGTAAGGCGCTGGAGTCGCATGTCGAGAATTGCTCTTGCCTGAATTTCACTCAAGTCAAAGCGCTCAATCAATCCATTACGGGCAGTTTCAGGATCTGCAGAACTTCTAATCAAGGAGATTACCTCATCCAAATGATCCAAGGCAATCAAATACCCTTGCAAGATGTGCGCTCGCTTCTCCGCTTCCTTCAGTTCAAATTCTGTTCTACGAACAACCACCTCGTGTCGGTGAGAGACGTAGTGAACAATCAAATCCTTTAAGTTCAAGGTTTGTGGACGCCCTTTTACCAAGGCCACATTATTTACCGAGAACGAAGTTTGCAAAGCCGTTTGCTTGTAGAGGTTATTCAACACCACACTCGATACAGCATCCCGCTTTAATTCATATACTACGCGCATTCCAGAACGATCTGACTCGTCTCGAATGGCAGAAATACCTTCTATTTTCTTCTCATTGATCAGTTGGGCAGTCTTTTCGACCATGTTTGCCTTGTTGACCATGTAGGGGATTTCGGTGATGACAATCATCTCCTTATTGCCTCCTTCTTTGGTTTCAATGTTGGCCTTGCCACGTACGACAATTCTTCCTCTACCGGTTTCAAAGGCAGCTTTCACTCCATTGTACCCATAGATGATACCTCCTGTTGGAAAATCTGGCGCAATGATGAAATTCATCAATTCTGCTACCGTAATCTCCTTGTTGTCGATGTAGGCGATGATTCCATCGATGACCTCACCTAAATTGTGGGGAGCCATGTTGGTAGCCATACCCACTGCAATGCCTGAAGCTCCATTCAATAGGAGCGCAGGAACCTTCGCAGGAAGTACAGTTGGCTCCTTTAGGGAGTCATCAAAGTTGAATTGGAAGTCAACGGTTTCTTTATTGATATCCACCAGCAATTCTTCAGCGATCCGCTTCAGTCTTGCTTCGGTGTATCGCATTGCTGCGGCATTATCACCATCCACGGAACCAAAGTTACCTTGACCATCGACCAATGTGTAGCGTAAGGACCAATCTTGGGCCATACGAACCATCGTTTCGTAAACGGCAGAGTCACCATGAGGGTGATACTTACCGAGTACCTCTCCTACGATTCTGGCAGATTTTTTATGCGGTTTGTTGTGTAATACACCAAGTTCCTGCATCCCGTAAAGGATACGTCTGTGAACTGGCTTGAGTCCGTCTCGGACATCTGGAAGTGCTCTGGAAACAATAACCGACATCGAATAATCGATGTAGGCACCACGCATTTCCTCTTCAATGTTAATTGGAATGATATGCTCGTTTTCTCCTTGGGCCATAAAATGCGTACTGTAACGTAAATTAAGGTTGCAAGATAGTAAAAAGCGGGCGGGAATAAAACCAAGTTTTAATTCCTTGTTCTCCTTTTATTTTGTCAGTACCACTGCCCTATTTTTCGGTTTTGGAGATTAAAAATTGAACTACCTCGGTATTCAACTCCATTGTGACTGTGCTTCATCACTACACCACAGCCATTTATCTTGCATCGCTTGGTTCCAGGAATCTTCATGGCAAGCCCAACTTGAACCGAATACACTTCTTGGTTCATTGGAAAAGCAGTGAAATCAGGAGAATTATTCACAAAGGAACGCTGCATGTATTTTCCTTTTGCAAACACGGAAGCATACTCGGAAAGCTCATAACCGATTCGAAGCGCAGCAGCATAGGTAAATTGGTCCTCTACGGCGGCAAGGCGTGCTTGATACACTTTGGGAACCAAAGGCTCGCTTTGAATGACATTCACCTT
>JAXISU010000135.1:0-5449 GCA_034680425.1 Cyclobacterium sp. | reverse complement strand
CCTCAAGAAGAAAACGGCACAACCGTAAGTAATTCGAACTTGGACGTGTACCATGGACACACGCATGCAACGCTAGATTTTCCATCAGGAATCTATCATTACCATCTTACGGGGACAGCTCCCTACTTGAATGGGAATGGTTTCTATGGAACACCTGGTACTGTTTCACAATGATGAAATACCTCCTTCTTTTTTGGATTTTGTGGGGCTGTTCCAATCCAGCACCTGAAGCCATATTGACTGTAGAGAAAAAGTATTTTCCTTCTGGAAAAATCATGGAAATACGACACTTCAGTAATGGGGCTAAAAACGGACTTCAAACAGGGTTTTGGGAAAACGGCAATAAACGGTTTGAATACGTTGCAGTAAACGATGCCTGTGAAGGTGAATTAAGGGAATGGGCAGAAAATGGACAATTGTTTCACCTGGCCACCTACAAAAACGGTCGGGAAGAAGGGGTGCAAAAAATGTGGCATGCCGATGGCAGGATACGATCCAACTTTGTATTAATCAACGGCCGACGGTATGGATTATTGGGAACAAAAAATTGCATCAATGAGAATGAAGTCCCTCTTCCTAATTAGTTTTTGCTTGCTAGGGATAGCCTGTTCGGAACCGTCTCCTTCACAGATTCCTTTTTACAATGAGGCAGATTTCACTCCATATTTTCTAACAGAAGTAGCAGCTGAAAAGCAAATTACCCACCGGATCAGCTCCTTCGAGTTTTACAATCAGGACAGCAGTTTGGTCAAGAGTAGTTCGCTGGATGGAAAAATCTATGTAGCGAATTTTATATTCACTACCTGCAATAACATCTGCCCCGATATGATTTCGCAGATGAAGCGGATTGAGAAAGCTTTTTTGGGCAATTCCCAAGTTGCCTACCTTTCTTTTTCCGTTACTCCCTGGATTGATGATGTAAAAACGCTTAAAAAATATAGCGAACTCAATCAGATTTCTTCGCCCCAATGGTCTCTTTTGACGGGTGACAAAGAGGCTATTTATACGCTCGCACGCAAGTCATTTTTCGCAGAAGAGTCCATAGGTTTTACTAAGGATAGCAATGAGTTTTTACACACAGAGCATTTTATTTTGGTAGACCAAAAAGGACGTATTCGAGGAATTTACAACGGTACTCTCCCCTTAGATGCAGATCAATGCATTGAAGATATACGGGCCCTGCTTGCTGAATAAGTCAGTCAACTAAATTCGATTCAACCGTAAAATTCTTGACCCCAACCATGCAGGGATTTGATGCTAGGCAAGAGTTTTTCTCCTTTTAAAGTCAAGGTATATTCAACAGTTGGTGGTACGGTGGCAAATACTTGTCGCGTCAAGATTCCATTGGCTTCCATGTTTTTCAACTCTTTGACAAGCATTCGCGTATTTATTCCATCGATGCTTCTTTCTAATTCTTTGAATCGCATTTTGCCTTTGGATAGGATGTAAATGATTGGCATCGACCATTTACCACCTATAATGTCCAATACTTCCTTTAGGGAACAGGTTTTTTCTGTAATTATTAATTTTTCTTTTGGCACAAGCACTTGATTTTGAGCATTACTTTAAAAGATGGTACTACTATACAATTGAGTAACTACTTTTAAAAGTAAAGTATTGGAAATACATTCACAAACACAACTAAAAAAATACAGAAATGAAATTAATAGATCCAATCCAATTGGGAGGAAAAATGCTGAAGAATAGCATGGTAATGGCTCCAATGACCCGTTCAAGAGCAGATGTTCATGGGGTAGTTGGTTCATCTATGGTGGTCTATTATACGCAGCGGGCAAGTGCCGGATTGATTGTCAGTGAGGCCATAAATATTTCCCAACAAGCAATCGGAAGTCCATTAACCCCTGGTATTTATACCCAAGAGCAAGTGAATGCCTGGAAGAAAGTCACCCAGGCAGTTCATGATCAAGGAGGTCTTATCTATGCCCAACTTTGGCATACGGGTAGGGTAGGACATAGTTTGGTTAAAAATGGAGAAATTCCGGTAGCTCCTTCTGCCCTGCCAATAAATGGTCAAAAGCATTTTACTATGGAAGGTCCCAAGGATTACGAAACACCTAGGGCATTGGATTTAGAAGAAATTGCAGGCATCGTTCAAGATTACAAGCATGCAGCAATCCATGCAATGGAAGCAGGTTTTGATGGGGTGGAGCTTCATGCAGCCTTTGGTTACCTTCCCAACCAATTTTTGGCGGAGAGTGCCAATCAACGTACGGATACTTATGGGGGAAGTCATGAAAATCGAAACCGCTTTGTGTTGGAAGTGATGCAAGCATTGGTAGATGCTTTAGGTCCAGATAAAGTTGCAATTCGACTTTCTCCCACTAGTGTATACAATGGGATCGTGCATGAACATCCAGTAAAGCAATTCACCTTACTCATCCAAGAACTCAACAAAATGCCCTTATCCTACCTTCATTTAATGAATGTTTCATTTCCTGCAGATAGGTTTCCGCACTATCCAGTAGATGTAATAGAATCTATTGGGAAACTTTCCGTTCACAAGGTTGTGGCTAATTGCGGTTATACTCGAGAAACTGGAGAAGCGGAATTGCAAAAAGGGATTGCGCAACTCATTTCTTATGGAACCCTATTTTTAGCCAATCCAGATCTTCCAAAAAGATTTGAATTGAATGCAGCACTCAACGAGCCCGATAGAGCTACTATGTATGGAGGAAATGATTTGGGCTACATCGATTACCCAAGTTTACCTTAATAATCTCTCCACCTTTCAAACAAAAAAGCATGAACCGAATCCAAGTGATTTTAACTCTTGATATGGAGAATCTTCCCAGTAATTTTTCTGAAATTCTCAAGCAGGAACAAGATATAGTGGTCAAATGGAAAGAAGAGGGATTTTTGGAGAACCTTTTTCTCCGACAATCAAAAAATGGAGCAGTCCTACTGTTTAAAGATTTGGATGAAGATCAAGTTAGGGAATTAATGAAGACTCTCCCTTTTTACAAGTTGAAAAAGAGTATCGACTATTATCCTTTGATCAAGCAGTTTTAGAGTGAAATCAAAATCATGGTTAGTCATCCAATCTGTTCCTTATATACTTTAAAAAACCCTTTGTATTTATGATTTAAAAATCAACCTTTTGAAAAGGTTGATAAAAGCGTGAACTTGAAGCCAATGAAAAAGAAATTAGGGATCCTCACCTTACTGGCATTTACCTGGGGGTTCACATTGAGCGGACAAGAATTAGGGAACAAAAGTTCACTCTACTTGATCAAGCATGTCAATGTAGTGACGCTGTCTTCATCGAGTGAGGTGATCTTAAATGCACAGGTTTTGATTTCTGATGGAATCATTAAATCCATCAATGGTACTATCCCAGAAGGGGTAGAGGTGATTGATGGGAATGGGAAATGGCTGATTCCTGGTCTGGTGGATGCACATGTTCACCTACCTACAGATGGGTATTTGGGCCCTAAACTGCCCACCCAAGTCCCAGATATTTCTTTTCAACCCCAAGATCTTTTTACTCCTTTTCTTGCCTCGGGGGTTACTACGGTATGGGATCTCAATTCGACTATGGAAACTTATGCGCTAAAAAAGGCCATAGAAAAAGGATATATCCTTGGGCCTCGCATTGTACTGTCGGCCTTGGTCAATGGGGGCAAGGGTCCTGGGAGGATAGCCAACACCGCAGAAGAAGGCAGGGCGATTGTAAGGAATGCCAAAGTAGAGGGATATGATTTGATCAAACTCTATTCCAATTTAACTCCCGAAGTCTTCACAGCAATGATTGATGAATCGAGCAAGCAGGGGATGAAGACTCTTGGGCACATCCCCAATGCCTTTCAGGGCAAGCTAGACCAGGCTTTTGTTCTAGGGTTTGGGATAGTCGCCCATGCCGAAGAATTTTCCAAGCATTCGGAAAGCTTCAGTTCCGGAGATGCTGCGACCTTTGCCGACCTTTCAAAAAGGAATGGAACTTGGCTTATGCCTACCCTCACTACTATGGATTGGATTGCTAGTCAAACTCACTCTCTGGATCGGCTTCAAAATCTTTCCACGCTCCAATACATGCATCCCTTACTTCAAAGTAAGTGGCTGACTGCTAATGGCTATGCTCGAAATGCTACCCCTGAGCGTGCTTCAAAATTTGATGCGATGCTTAACTTTCATGGTAGATTGGTCAAAGCATTTAAGGAAGCTGGAGTGCCGATTCTGGTTGGAACCGATGCAGGTGTCTCAGGTGTAGTTCCTGGGTTTTCAATGCATGATGAATTGGAGTTATTGGTTCAGGCTGGACTCAGTCCTGAAGAGGCTTTGAGATCTGCAACCCTATTCCCCGCACAATGGCTCGGACTTGATCGTCAGATGGGTTCTATTGAGGCAGGAAAACGAGCGGATTTCATCTTGCTGGAGGCCAATCCCTTGCTAGATATTAACCATATTCGAAAAATTGCAGGGGTATTTGTCAATGGGATATGGTTTGATAAGCTAAGGTTGGAAGCAATGCTGACAGACTTGGCTGACCGAAATACAAAGAATAAACCTAATTTTGATTGGAACTCACTTGGCCAATCAAAGAAGTAAGGAACCTACCCCTAAAAAACGGTGTGCAAATACACCAACTAATCCGCTTCCCTCATGAAAAAAATTGGAATTCTACTGTTGCTTCTAAGCTTGATGCAACCCTATGCATTCGCTCAGGAAACTGCTGGAACTACTCCCTTAAAAACCACAACCGTAAAGAGTCTAGAAACCTTAGACGCACTGGCTACCAAAACTTGGGAAGAAATCAAGAGCATTTTTAAAAAGGATAAGTTGCTGTTGCCCTACAAACTCGGAACCAACAAGCACGAAACAGTGATCAAAAAGCACAATCCACCCCTTACCTATATTCCTACCAAGCCGGTAGTTACTACTACAAAGGAGCAGTTTCCAGATGTGTCAGTTGAAAAAGATGTGGCACCCGCGCTGCAAGCCAAAGCACTTTTCCCAAGAATCACTACTTCTAAAGGCTATGTTTCCTTCCAGGTGGGTGATTTTACCTACAATCGCTACCTAAAAGACCTGACTGAAGACAACATTGCGGAGCTCAAGCTTCGCACCCCAGATTCAGTCGAATGTACAGTCAAAAAATGGGTGTTGCTCCCCAAGAGAGCTGTCAAAAGACACTATTCTTTTGTTCTTGACCATAGTGGTTCCATGGGTGATTATCGGGCGAGCGAACTGCAGCAGAGTGTGTTTAATGCCATCAATGCCAATTCCCGCCGTGATCCTGATGGAACGAATACCTATTCGATTCAGAAGTTTGACGGTGAGGGCAATATCCAACATCTGGTGACTTCGACCGAGGTAGATCGCATTGGGAAAGAACTGGTGCCTCCCATTGGCTTGTTGGGATTTGGTAATTCCACAGCCATAAAGGACGCCTTGTATGAGGCGGTGGTTACCCTTTCCAAAGACAGTATTT
>JAXISU010000134.1:0-5459 GCA_034680425.1 Cyclobacterium sp. | reverse complement strand
GAAGACGCAGGGCATTCCTTTCGAGGAGGTGGTTGACCTTTTTGCTGTGCGGATTATTCTGGATAGTGAACTTGAGAATGAGAAGGCCGATTGTTGGCAGGCCTATTCCATCGTGACTGATTTTTACCGGCCCAATCCAAACCGTTTGCGGGATTGGATAAGCACGCCTCGATCCAATGGATACGAGTCCTTGCACACCACGGTAATGAGTACTACGGGGCAGTGGGTAGAAGTGCAAATTCGAACCAGCAGGATGAATGATATTGCCGAAAGGGGCTATGCGGCGCATTGGAAATACAAGGAAAGGGATGCCTCAGGCAAGTCGGGACCTGGTTTGGACGAATGGATCAACCAGGTACGAAGCATGCTGGAAACCAACGATGGGTCTGCGATCGAATTCATGGATGATTTTCGTGGCAACCTATTTAACGATGAGGTATTTGTATTTACACCCAAGGGTGATTTGAAAGTACTTCCTACAGGTGCCTCTGCCTTAGATTTTGCCTTTGAGATCCACACCATGGTGGGTGCCAAATGTATAGGGGCCAAGGTAAATCAACGCCTCGTTCCTATCAGCTACAAATTGAAGAATGGGGATCAGGTAGAAATCCTGACTTCAAGCAAGCAAAAGCCTACCGAAGATTGGTTGCATCAGGTGGTCACATCCCGAGCAAAAGCCAAAATCAAGGATGCCTTACGAGAAGAGAAAAAATCAGCAATCCTGGATGGTCGTGAAATTGTGCAGCGTAAGCTGAAATCCATGAAAATGGACTTCACCTCCGAAGTGATTGAACAGCTCCGGGCCTTCTTTGATTTGAAGACGGCGAATGAATTTTACTACCGTGTCGGCAGAGGAATTATTGATCCTACTTCTATCAAATCCTTTAAGGAATTTAAAGAGCAGCAAAAACATAAATCAAAGACTGCAGAGAAGGTAAAGGATGAATCCTCTTTTACCAAAGAGATTAAGAATTTGAAAGGTCCTGAACACGATCAATTGCTGATTGGTGAGGATATGGATATCGTAGATTATAAACTCTCCGTTTGTTGTAATCCAATTCCCGGAGATGAAGTCTTTGGATTTGTGACCATCAACGAAGGCATCAAGATCCACCGGACTACCTGTCCTAATGCGGTAGAACTTCTTTCGAATCATGGCAATCGGGTCATCAAGGCACGTTGGACCAGTCAAAAGGAAATCGCCTTTCTTGCAGGCTTGCGGATTTTGGGAACAGACAGGGTAGGAATGATCAATGATTTGACCAAGGTGATTTCCAATGAATTGAAGGTGAATATGCGTTCCATTACAGTGGACTCCGATGGGGGTATTTTTGAAGGTACAATCAAGTTGTATGTCAACAATACAGAGCATTTAGACCAACTCATCAAAAACCTAAATCAAATTGAAGGAGTAATAAAAGTTTCGCGTTTTGATTGAAAGCATCTTTTCAACAATTCATGCGTTATATTTGAAAAAAATCAACCCCAATGGCTTTGAATCCGGCTCATTTCGAAGAAGTAAAGAAGATTTTTACTGCATATTTGGAAACCCAGAAGTTGCGTAAGACACCAGAGCGCTACGCAATTCTAGAAGAGATTTATAGCCGCACAGGTCATTTTGATGTAGAAGGTCTCTACATCAGCATGAAAAACAAAAACTACCGAGTGAGTAGAGCCACGGTTTACAATACCTTGGATTTGTTGGTAGAATGTGATTTGGTGACCAAACATCAGTTTGGAAAAAACCTAGCCCAGTTCGAAAAATCCTATGGATTTAAGCAGCACGACCACCTGATTTGCATCGACTGCAACCAGGTTTTGGAATTTTGTGATCCTCGAATTCAAACCATTCAAACTACTGTAGCTGAAGTACTGAATTTTCAGGTGGTTCATCACTCGCTTATTTTGTATGGAAATTGCAAGAAGGAAAATTGTCAAAACAAAAAGAACTAATATGAAACTCCAGTTTAGTCAAAAAAAAGACCCTAAAGTTCACTACCTATTTATGGAAGGGGATTTGATTGGAGATGAGGCAGGGCCTATGCTCGCAGAGATGGTCAGTGATTCGGTGGAGGAAGGCATAAAAATCATGGTTATTGATCTGGAAAAAGTAAGGTACATCAGTTCTAGTGGTCTTGGTTTATTGATTACCCTGCTCACCAAAATGAAAAATGCGGGCGGGGAGCTTTTTTTGACGGCGCCTTCCGAACATGTGAAAAAGTTATTGATCATCACCAAGCTCAACGGGATATTTAAGGTCCTTGATTCGGTGGATGAGTTGACTTCCCAACTTTAAATCAAGTCCCCAAAGGGGCTTTTTTTATTCTCAGCGGCATCTTGAAGATTTAATGCCCTCTTTACTTGGTTTTCTTTTGCCTTATCGCAAATTTCGACCTTTAAAAAACTTACAGCAACGTATAGATTTTGCATCAAATGAAGATGGATGTATTGTTAGGCCTCCAATGGGGCGATGAAGGAAAAGGAAAAATAGTGGACGTATTGGCACCTCAATACGAGGTGGTTGCTCGTTTTCAGGGAGGACCTAATGCAGGGCATACCTTAGAATTTGACGGGTTCAAGCATGTGCTTCATCAAATTCCATCTGGAATTTTCCGCTCTCAAATCTTGAACATCATTGGAAATGGTGTAGTCTTGGATCCCATCATTCTTAAAAAAGAAATCGAAGCCTTGGGTAAGTTCTCCATTGACTACCGCAAAAATCTGGTGATTTCTAAAAAGGCGACCATCATCATTCCTACGCACAAGCTGTTGGATGCTGCTTACGAACAAGCAAAAGGAGATAAGAAAATCGGATCGACTCTAAAAGGAATTGGACCTACCTACCAAGATAAAATTGGGCGTTCGGCCCTTCGAATAGGTGATGTGTTGAGCCCAGATTTCAAAGAAAAATACACCACTCTACTTGATAAGCACAAGGCTACGCTTTCGTTTTATAGCTATCCACTTGATGCTTTGGAAGAGATGGAGCGTCAATTCTTTGAAGCCATTGAATTCGTTAAGACCCTTCCTTTGATTGATAGCGAATATACGGTCAACGAAGCCTTGCAAGCCAAGAAGCGTATTTTGGCAGAAGGAGCACAGGGTTCGTTATTGGATATTGACTTTGGTAGCTATCCTTTTGTGACGAGCTCCAATACCATGACCGCTGGAGCCTGCACAGGTCTGGGCGTCGCTCCTTCCAAAATCGGAGAGGTATTCGGCATATTTAAGGCCTATTGCACCCGCGTTGGTTCTGGTCCTTTTCCAACGGAATTGATGGATAGTACAGGAGAGGCGATGCGCAAGGAAGGAAATGAATTTGGGAGTACGACTGGCCGACCTAGAAGATGTGGTTGGTTAGATTTACCAGCCTTGAAGTATTCCATCATGATCAATGGGGTTACGCAGCTATTCATGATGAAGGCCGATGTACTCAATATTTTCGAAGAGATTAAGGTATGTACGGCTTACGAATTGCCTTCAGGAGAACACATCGAAAAGTTGCCTTTTGAAATAAATGAGCTTGATGCCAAACCCGTGTACAAGACGATGAAGGGATGGCATTGTTCCTTGGAAGGGATTAATGCCTATGATAAATTCCCAGAAGCGTTAAAAGAATATGTGTCCTACATAGAAAAAGAACTTCAAGTGCCAATCAAATTGGTGTCAATAGGTCCAGACCGTACGCAAACCATTATGCGGTAATTAATCCCATTCAACTTGAAAAGCTCTTGGCAATACCTTGCCAAGAGCTTTTTTTTTACCAAATGACTTGCGTTATTTAAGCTTCCTAAGGTCAGGCAGGTGAAGCAACTATTCCATTTCCTTTTTCTTTTGTTGGTTTTGATGCTGCCAATTCAGGCAGTAGCTCAGATTGGCTTTCCGTATTGTGAGAGTTTTCAAACTGCAGGAACACAAGCAAATACCAAATTTGGAGGAAATGCCCAACTGATTCCAGGGGTTTTGCGATTGACTTCTAATCAGCTCAATCAACGTGGGCATGTGTATTTGGATGTCCCCTTTCCATCTACCTACGGTTTGAAGGCGGAATTTGAGTATTTTAGTTATGGAGGTGCAGGCCCGCTTCTTGCGGATGGGCTTACAGTATTTCTATTTGATGGAGATACGCCAGTATTCAATGCAGGAGGATTTGGAGGATCTTTAGGCTATGCTCCTCGCAACCAAGAGCCAGGGTTGTCCAATGCCTATTTAGGGATTGGGTTTGATGAATATGGAGGTTTTGGAACAAGTCAAGAGGGCAGAACAGGTGCTTTTGCTGTCTTAGACCAATCTGGAAGAGCCCCAGATGCCATTGTGCTTAGAGGCCCTTCGAGTCAGGGTTATCCTTTTGTTGTTGGAAGAAGAACAAATGAAGTGGGCCCTCTCAAAAATGGGTTAAACCCAGGGGATCAATTTACAATTAGTTCAGGCGGAGCTGGGACCACTCGAGTTACAGATCGTAACAAGCCAGGTTTTCGAAAGGTTTTTTTGGAATTGCAGCCTAACTTAAGTGGGCCAGGATTTTTCATTAAGCTTACGATGGAGGTGACCACCGAACTTAATAAACCTCGAATGGTCACAATTTTCGATGGAGCGTATCAGTTTCCCGCCCCTAAAAATTTAAAGATCGGATTTGCTGGATCAACAGGAGGTTCCTCCAACTTTCATGAAATTCGAAACCTAATTGTGGAGGTAGCAGCCGATGAAGCGCTTCAAAATCCAGTAGGAGTTGATTTTACGGATAAAGCCTCTTGCGCGGGTCAGCTAAATCAGTTTTACATCACCGATGAGGAAGTTCGACTTCCGAATGACAATAGTTCCATCCGCTGCCTGCAGTTTTATGCTTCCCTAACCGATGTCAAAGCCGAAAGTGAAGATTTATGTACGCAAGCACGTTGTTTGGAGGAAAATCGGGTTCTGATTGTACCTCAAGGAATTTTTCAAGCCAGTGACCAAGCGGGGGGCTACACCTTTCTTCCCAATGAAGCCTTTATTGATCAGGAGGTGACGGTGTACTACACCATTACAGATAACTATGGTAAAACTTCTCAGCCAAATTCAATTACGCTACTGATTAAGGAGTCTCCGGATCCCATTGCATTAAAGGCAATTGGAGCAACACAGGCTCAAAATGAAGTAATTCTTTGTGAAGGAGATTCGGTAAAGCTGGTTGGAGAAGGGAATGAGGCCTACTACCGGTTTGAATGGAAAAAAAACGGGGTTTTAGTACCGGATGCCACTAGTCAGGAGTTGGTAGTGGATGCACTTGGCGTATATGAGGTAATTGGCTACAATCGTAAGAATTGTCCTGCTGTAAGTAATAAAATTGAAGTCAAGTGGGTAGCTTATCCGGAGTTGAAGTTAATTAAGCCAATTGTGGAATGTACCATTGGCCAATCCCTGGATATCCGCAGCTTTATTGCAGGCTTCGATTCTCAACTTTACGATTACAAAATGGT
>JAXISU010000133.1:0-5495 GCA_034680425.1 Cyclobacterium sp. | reverse complement strand
TATTGGCGTACTTTTGCCTAGAGAATCACTGATCGAAGCTAAATTCTCCTTTACGAAAAAGGCCTTTGACTTCGGAATTCGTAATGCGATGGCTTGATGACTCTCTGGGATTTTTCTATTCTTGATGGAAGGATTTAGCTTTTCAAGGTCGGAAAGGCAAATGCCAGAAAGGGAAGCCATCCTTTCTAAGTTAAATGCCCGATTGAAATTAATGGACTCGTATTCCAAAGGATAGGATGGTTCTTCCAGATGGAGGTTGTGTTCTTCCAAATGGTTGAGCACGTACAGCATCGCTTGAAATTGAGGCACATAGCTTCTCGTTTCTTTGGGCAGGTGGTCGTAAATGCCCCAGAAGGTAGTTTTGCCTCCCGATCTGCGAATGGCTTTGCGCACATTTCCTGGCCCACAATTGTAGGCAGCCAAAGCCACTTCCCAATTACCAAACATTTTGTAAAGCGATCTGAGGTATTTGGCAGCAGCAACTGTTGATTTTTCGGGGTCCATGCGGTCGTCCATGTCTGTGGTAACCTGCATGCCATACTCGCGACCAGTGGCTGGCATAAATTGCCACAATCCCACAGCACCCATTTTCGATCTTATTTTAGGATCTAAGCCAGATTCGACGATGGAGAGATAAATGATGTCTGAGGGCATGCCGTGGTTTTGCATTGTTTCGGCATACATGTGAAAATACTGCTCCTTTCGAGCCAGGACCATTTTGATGTACTCTCTATTGCGAACAGTAAAGTATTGGATAAATGAAAAAACCCGATCATTTAATTCAAATTGCATCTCGAGGTCCATGGCTTGGATGCGGTCCGAAACTTCTTGGTAAGTGAAATCTGGCACATAGTCGTAGTGGTAGTTAGGCATTACTACCCCGTCCACGTTGCCTATTGATTCCAGGTCATTTTGTTGCCCAAAAGCGGCTGTGCTAAAAAAATAAAAACTGCTCACAAGTACCACCACTAGGTGGAGAATATACTTCTTCATCTCTAGGTTTAATTTAAAGTTAAGCCACTTAAATACTGGCTAAATGCGTATAACTCCCTTTCTTTGAAGGAGTTGGAAATTACTTGAAGCCCAATAGGCATCCCTGAGTCGTCCTTTCCGTTTGGAAGGGAAATACCAGGAACTCCCGATACCGAGGCCTGAACGGTAAATAAATCTTCCAAATACATCGATACTGGGTCATCCCCATGTTCCCCGAATTTAAATGCGGTTGTAGGGGTAGTTGGAAGCAAAAGGTAGTCAAAATCTGTTAATAATTTTTCAGTTACCTCTTTAATGATGCGGCGAACCTTTTGAGCCTTAGTGAAATAGGCATCGTAATAACTGGCAGAAAGCACGAATGTGCCCAGCATGATTCTCCGTTTTACCTCCTCTCCAAAACCCTCACTTCGACTGTCTTTGTAAAGCTGCTCTAAATTGTGGGCATGGGGTGCTCGATATCCATAGTTGACCCCGTCAAAACGGGAGAGGTTGGCACTGGCCTCAGCTGTAGTGAGTATGTAATAGGTGGGAAGCACGTATTTTAAGAGTGGAAATTCCACTTCCTGAACCTCGTGGCCTTCCTTTTTTAAACGTTCGATTACCGCTAAGGTATTGCGTTTGATTTCAGGTTGTAAAGTAGGTGCATGCAGCGCCTCCTTCAAGACAGCCACTTTTACCGATTTAGGTGGAAAAGATAAAGTGCTGTACTGTTCAACAATTTTTTGGGAAGAAGTGCTGTCTTTTGGATCATAACCCGCGATCACTTCGAGTACCCGAGCATTATCGCGAATAGTGGATGAAAAAACCCCAATGGTATCAAATGAGGAAGCGTAGGCAATCAGTCCCCAACGCGAAACTCGTGAATAGGAGGGCTTCATCCCAATCACTCCAGTAAATGCTGCTGGCTGGCGTACGGATCCACCTGTATCCGTCCCCAAGGAAACAGTGCATAAATTAGCTTGGACAGCTACCGCTGATCCACCTGAGGATCCCCCAGGTACTCGGGTAGGGTCCAGTTCTTGAAATACTTTGCCGTGTATGGAATGCTCATTCGAGCTACCCATGCCAAATTCATCACAATTAAGCCGCCCAATGACAATGGCATCTTCATCCAATAGCCGTTGAACTGCAGTGGCAGTGTAGTGCGCGATGTAGCCTTCTAGGATTTTTGAACCTGCAGTGCAGGAATGTCCCTCGTAATTGAGGATATCTTTGATGCCAATGACCATGCCAGCCAGTTTTCCTGCTGAGCCATTGGCTATTTTTAAGTCCACTTCGGCAGCTTTTTCAAGTGCGGAATGGGCATAAACTTCGACGAAGGCGTTGAGATGCGCCTTCGTCTGAATATTTTCTAGGTAATAGGTTACAATCGATCGACAATCGCTTTCCCCGTTTTTTAGGGCAAATTGGATTTCGTCGAAGGAACGATACTTTTCCAAATGAATCGAACTGAAAAATTATTTTTTCTTGTCTTTCATTCCCTCTTCGAGGTCATTTTGAATGTCTTTGGTCGCGTCCTTGAATTCACGGATTCCACGTCCTAGTCCACGAGCTAATTCAGGGATTCGTTTAGCACCAAACAAAAGGAGAATCACAAGAATGATCAAAATCAACGAACCTCCACCAATATTTTGAAAGAAACCTAATGTAGTCATAATGTTGTGCGTTTAAAGATAGAAATACAAAGATACAAGTATCAGTCGCTTACCCAAGGAGATTGCTTATTGATGCGTATCTTTTTTATAAATGTAAGATTTTTTAACCTATTTGGCAGTAATCCAGGTTGCAGGGTCCATGATTTGTAATCCTTTCCAAGTTTGGAAGTGAACTTCAGCAACTCCATCGGCATTTGTGGCTACCTGTCCAATAGCAGTTTTTGCTTTGACGGTCTGCCCATTACTCACCGAAATCGACTTCAGCCTGCTGTACATGGTGAAGTACTCCCCATGCTTGATGATGATCGTGTTTCCATATCCAGGAATCGTAGTGATTTTGGTCACTACTCCATCAAAAACAGCGCGCACGCTTGCGTTAGGCTGGGTTCGGATATCGATACCATCACTATCGAGCGTGATTCCCTTCAAGGAGGGGTGTGGATAGGTTCCATAGCCCTGAGACACGATACCCTGCTCTACCGGCCAAGGGAGTTTGCCCTTGTTGCCTGCAAAGGAACTGGATAGGGCCGCTGCTTCTGGAGTCATCGGCATACTAGTACCTGCTTTTTTGGTACTGGTGCTGTTTTCCTTTTTGGAGGCAGTTTCAGCAGCGCGAATTTCTGCTTCAATAGCTGCTTTAATCATTCGATTCAACTGCTCTTGCTGCTTCTTAGTGGCAGTGATTTGCTTTTGAATATCCCGTTCTTTCTTAGAAAGCGTATTGACCAGGCCTTGCTGCTCTTTGCGCATGACTTCGAGTTTCTGTTTTTCAGTTTTTTCTTCTACCAAAACTACTTCCTTGTCTACTTTTCGCTCATCGAGCTGAATGCGTTGGTTGGCAAGTTCTGTGGATAGTTTCTCAATTTGCTCAGCCTGTTTTTTTCTGCTTTCTGTGTATTGTTTGAGGTATTTCAAACGCATGTACAGCTGATTGAAATTACTAGAGCTAAAAACAAAAGCGACTATTGAAAGCCCTCGATTCAATTTGGAGGAATTGTAAATCATTCGCGAATATTCCGCTTTCAATTCGATCAGCTGCCTTTCAAGACCTGCAATTTTATTTTCAATTTCTAGAATTTCATTGGACAGTAAACCTACCTCTCGATCCAAGGTATTGACTAAGCGATTTTGGCTTTGAAACTGGCTGGTGATTGCATTCAGCTGTCCAATGGATGTTTTTTTGGTGGCTGAAGTTTGTTTGAGTATGGCGTCAAATTCTTTCAATCGGGCCTGAATTGCTACCTTATCTTTCTCCAATTGCTCACGAGATTTGGAGGATTGTGCAATCCCCACATTCGAGAGAAGAAGGAGGTAAAAAAGTAAAAACAGACTCGTAAATCTTTTCATAGGTATTAAAATCGGAAAGGGAAAGATAAAGGACCCGCTTGAGGATCTAAGGTAGTCCAAGTGATGTAAATCCTAAAATTTTGAACTACTTCTGGTGCCTCAAAAGCAACTTTAAATAAAACCTCCGCAGGGAAAGCTTGCGCTGCTAAATTTTGGTATTTGGGAAAACTAGCCAGAAGTGATCCTTTGCCAGCAATAGAGGTGCTCGAGAGTTCCGATACTTTTCCAAGTCGGGTATCAATTTTACTAAAGTAGCGGACCTGCTCACGCACCTGGGTTAATTCGAATTTTTTACCAACACGCACCAGACGATCTTCATAACCAGCGGGATAAGGAGTGTCTCCCCAGAGAATGTTTTGAAACAAACTCAAGGATAATTTGATGCCATAGCGTTGTTCAAACTCTGGGTAGCTCAAGTTGATGTCTTCAGTTCCCATGCGATTCAAGATTTGGATTTTTTCCTGACTCAGTAGACCGCGAATGGCTTCTACGCCCAAACCGGGAGAAAGTGAAAACCAAATTAAGCTGTCTTTTTTTGCACGCAACTGCAAGGTTCCACGCGTGATTTTGCCTGAATCCTCCTCAAGTACCAGTTTGGCTTTGGCTTGTAAATAGTCGTACTCTGTTGTGCTAGGAGCAAAGGATTCCATTTCTTCAGGCCCAGTAAGCGGGCTGATCTTTTGAGCACATCCCCAGCTCATTAAGACAAGCATCATTCCTGCAAATAGTCGCACCCTAGTCATGAAGTTGTCGATCTTTAATTTTTTGAGCGAGCTGATCTGAGCCTTCTGGGCTTTCTTTTGCTTTTTTCCACCAAGAAACCGCATCCTCTACTTTTCCAAGGCGGAATAAAATATCTCCATAGTGTTCCATCAATACACCGCTGGGCTCCTTTTCAAACTTCAAGGCTTCTTCCAGGGTAGAAGCTGCTTCTGCATAACGTTCGAGTTGATACAAAACCCAGGCCAAGGTGTCTAGGTAGGTTCCATTTTTCGGATGTTTTTTCACTACTCTCTGGGCCATATCCAAGGCCTTCGCTAAGTCCTGTTTGGCGAGCGAAAGGAAATAAGCATAATTGTTCAACACCTGCTCGTCATTAGGATTCAGTGCGAGCGCCTTGTCAAAATTTGAAAATGCCGCTGCCTGATCACCCAATTGGTAGAGACTATTTCCCAAGGTGCTAAACGCTACCTGGGCTAGTTGGGGATTCTTCTCTTCATTCAAGCGAAGGGCGGTTTCCAATGCCTGTATTGCTACCGAATCTTTTTTCTGTGCGGATAGAAGTACCCCTTCGTAAAACCAAAATTCGGCGCTTTCTGGGAACTCCTCTATGGCGATTCTAGTGTAAATAGCCACCTCATCGTAGTTGGTGCTCGTCTCAAATGAGTTGATGATCACTTCCTCCAAAAGTCTTTCGTTTTTAGGCTGGATGGCCAAGGATTTCTTGTACAATTCAAGTGCTTCACCCAGCTTATTTCCCGCTTTTCTTCGGTTACCCAG
>JAXISU010000132.1:0-5500 GCA_034680425.1 Cyclobacterium sp. | reverse complement strand
TGATCGCTATCGTGGAGTAATTTACAGGCATGAGAAATTCGAACTTCAGTCAAAAAATCCGAAAAGGGTTTGTTTACACGGGATTTGAAATACCGACTAAAGGCAGAAACGGATAGATTGCAAATCTGTGCTACCTCCTGAAGCGTAATTTTGGTTGAATAATGTTGCATCACATATTCATATACTTGTCCCATTCGGTCTTTCTCAGATTCCTTATTCGTATTGAGGTAGCCAGCGTCCGTTATTAACTGGTAATCCTGGGACTGAGCCAATACATCTAATAAATGAAGTAGTTGCTGGAACCTTGCCAATCCTTTCAATTCAAGCAATTCCTGCATTAATTGGGTAATCCGGAAATTGGTTTCACCCACTACTTCTATTCCTCTTTTGGAGAGTTGCAGCAACTTGGCTATACTCTCCAATTCTTCCAGTTCAAAAACAGAATTATTCAAGAAATTATCTGGAAAATAGATGACGATTCCATGGGTTTCTAGACCATTGGTCGAATCATGATACGCTTTATCGTTTTTCCATAAATGAGGTAAATTTGGACCCGTCAACACCAAATCGCCCTCTTTGAAGGAAGTGGTTCGGTCTCCCACAAAGCGTGTTCCCCTCCCCTTCAACACCACAAATAACTGATATTCAGAATGAAAATGCCAATTCACATCAAAGTAAGGTGCTACTAGTTCCTGGATTACAAAGGCTTTTCCTGCTGGAATTCGCGATTTCTGAACGGGTTCTTTCACTGTATCTTTACTTTAATATTCAAATAAGCTCATTTTTGTGAATGAATACAGTCAAAATTTAAGATAAAAGAGTGAGACTTTCACCAGATAAATGATGAATATTTACATCAAATTAACCAAACCCAGCCTATGCGCCCTAGCATGATTTGGAGACCGATTGGCCTTCTTTCCTTGACTTTAGTTCTTTTAATTTCTGCCTGCGGCAAAAAGAACAATTTCCTATCGATGACCGAACCACGACGTGTGGAGATTTTGGTCTTGGGACACGACAGTGATCATCACAATACCGAAAAATTGATGATGTACATTTCGACCCCCTTGTTTCAAAAAGGCATCAACCTCACTTACACCGCAGATCCCAATGATCTGAAGGACGAAGTGCTTCAAAACTACGATGGCCTACTTATCTACGCCAACCACGATTCCATCTCACCTTCCCAAGAGCAGGCACTCAAATCCTTCGTTCAAGGTGGTAAGGCCCTGATTCCACTCCATAGTGCTTCCTTCTGTTTCCGAAATTCGGATTGGTATGTGCAGGCTGTGGGTGGTCAATTTAGTACCCATGGTACTGGACGTTTTACCACTCAATTGGTGGCCCCTACCCACCCTACCCTACAGGGCATCAGCGAATTTGAAACCTGGGACGAAACTTATGTGCACACAAAAGTCAATCCAGACATTCAAGTGTTGATGGAGCGTCAAGAGGGCGATAAAAAGGAGCCCTATACCTGGGTGAGAAACGAAGGGGAAGGACGTGTATTTTATACAGCTTATGGACACAACGAAGAAACATGGAAGCAGCCTGAGTTTCATGAATTGCTAGCAAACGGCATCCTCTGGGCGGTAGGCGATAAAGTAACCAAACTTTTAGCCGATTATAAAATTCCAACACCTCAGTTCCAGGATGCAGAAATTCCTAATTACGAAAAACGTGATCCTGCACCGCGCCTTCAACTGCCCCTTTCTCCTGAAGAGAGCATGAAGTTGGTGCAGCTTCCGGTAGAGTTTAAAATGGAATTGTTTGCCAGCGAACCAATGATTATCAATCCTATGGCTATGGCTTGGGATGAGCGTGGCAGATTGTATGTGATCGAAACGGTAGATTATCCAAATGAAGTGCGTACCGAAGGGGGCAATGATAAAATCAAAATCCTAGAAGACACAGATGGAGATGGCAAAGCAGACAAAGTCACTGTTTTTGCAGATAACTTGAACATTCCTACTTCCATCATGGCAGTTAACGGGGGTATTTTGATCTCTATGGCTCCAGACTTTGTATTCCTAAAAGATACCAACGGTGATGATGTAGCAGACGAGCGCAAGGTTGTAATCACGGGTTGGGGAAAAAGTGATACCCATGCGGGTCCTTCCAACTTGAAGTATGGCTTTGACAACAAAATTTGGGGAGTATTGGGCTATGCAGGATTTAATGGTGAAGTGGGTGGACAAACCCATTCTTTCGGCCAAGGTTTGTACCGCTTTGCTCCCGATGCAAGTAGCCTGGAATACTTGGGTAGCTCCTCCAACAACACCTGGGGATTGGGCTTTACAGAAGATTTTGAGACTTTCCTTTCCACAGCCAATGGACAGCACAGCGTGTACTTTTCCATGGCCAACAACTACCTGAAGCGACCTATCTTCCAAGGATCCGCAAACACGGTGCATGGCATCGATAGCCACTACGACATGCCTCACCTTACTCCTTTCCTACGTCAAGTGGATTGGTTTGGAGGCTACACCGCTGCTGCAGGTCACAACTTTTACACGGCTCGAAGCTTCCCAGAATCCTACTGGAACCGAGTAGCCTTTGTAGCCGAGCCAACAGGTCGTGTGCTCCACAAAGCCATGATCAACCCTGATGGATCAAGCTACAAAGAGAAAAATGGATTCAACATTCTTGCGAGTTCAGACGAATGGTTTTCTCCGGTACATGCAGAAGTGGGACCTGATGGAGCACTATGGGTAGCAGATTGGTACGATTTTATCATTCAGCACAACCCTACCCCACGTGGCTTTGAAAATGGAGCTGGTAATGCTTACATCAATCCTCTACGTGATAGCAAGCATGGTCGTATTTATCGAATCAGCTACAAGGGAGGCGAAAATTCTAAAACCTTTGACCTAAAGGATGCCAAACCAGCTAAACTCATCGAGGCACTAAAAAGTGACAACCTATTCTGGAGAATGACAGCGCAGCGCTTGATTGTGGAGCGCAAAGAGAAATCGCTGATCGAGGATCTTTATGGGATTATTGAAAACACATCTCAAGATAAATTGGGTCTAAATGGACCTGCGATCAATGCACTTTGGGCATTGCATGGCTTGGGTGAACTTAGCGGCAAGAACGCAGATGCCAATGCCGTGGTGGTTAGTGCGCTTAAGCATCCTTCTGCAGCAGTTCGTAAGAATGCACTTCGTGTGCTTCCACGCGATGATGCTTCCTTGAAGGCTATCCTTGCTGCAGGCGTATTGGAAGATGCTGATTTGCATACACGTAAAGATGCCTTCCTAGCGCTTTCTGAAATGCCAACTTCAGCAGAAGCTGCCAAAAAATTGGTTGCGCTAGCTCAGGTAGCAGAAAATGGAACAGATCCTTTCTTACCTCAAGCCATATTTGCAGCCGTACTTACCCATCCAGCTGAATTTGCAAAGCGTGATGCCAAGGCAGCAATCCAAGCCTCTGGGGAAACCAAGCTTCCACTTTCAGATCGAATTAGTAGAAGTTTGGTGGCCGAACAATATCCTTTAGATCAGCGAAACAGCATCTTATTCCCTCCAGATGTTACAGGAAAAGAAATTGGTGTCCGCATCATCCTATCCAAAGGAGATAATCCATTGGAAGGAGTCCTGATGGCCCAAGGAAACAATACCAATGGATACAGCTTGTACATTTACCAGGATGCCTTACACTTTGCTGTGGCCCAGGAAGGTAAATTAACCCTACTTACCTCCAAAAAGGCATTGCCTTCGGTACAATTCACCGTGGATGCGACGCTCCTTGCTGATGGAAGTCTTTCCCTACAAATCAATGGAGAAGAAGTAGCTAAAGGAAAAACGAAAGGACTATTTACTCAAGCATTAAACCCTAATCGAGTGCGCGTAGGCTCCAACGATGGCAGAAATGTAGTCGGCAAATACGAGGGTACTTGGTGGTTTGGAGGTCGATTGAGTAATGCCTCTACCCTTTCCTTGAAGCAACCAGGTAGTGACATTGCCTTGGTAGCTAGTCTACCGGCAGCAGCAACTGCCCAAGGGGGAACCGTTATCAAATTGGGTGTGATTCCACATGAAATGAAATTTGACAAGCCTTCCTTCACCGTACAAGCAGGAACTCAGGTAACCATCGATTTTGAAAACCTGGACTTCATGCAGCACAACTTGGTGATTGGTAAAAAAGGAAGCATGGAAACGATTGGAAAAGCAGCCGATGAATTGGCAAGAAATCCTGCTGGTGCAGAACTGAATTATGTGCCTGAAATCCCTGAAGTGATTATTGCTACTGTGCTAGTTAGCCCTGAAGGCAAGGAAACATTGGTATTTACTGCGCCAACAGAGCCTGGAGAATATCCTTTTGTGTGTACCGTACCGGGCCACTGGAGAATTATGAACGGGATCATGGTCGTACGGAAATAAAAGATGGCACTTTCAGTAACCTTTGGTGTCAGTACTTGGCTTTGGACCTCCCCTTTCAACCGGGATACGGTAGCCTTATTTTCAAAAATTAAGAACTACGGTTTCGATGCGGTAGAAATACCTGTGGAAGACCCTGCCTTGGTTGATTTAAAACTTGTCAAAAAGGCACTGCAAGAACATGGGCTAAAACCTATCATCTGTGGTGCCTTTGGCCCAACACGCGACCTTACGAATGATGATTCCAAGTACCATCAAACTTGCTTTGACTATTTGGATTCCTGTTTTGAGATTGCAGCAGAACTAGGTTCCTCATTTGTAGCAGGACCGATGTATGCTGCGGTTGGCAAAGCTCGGCTAGTTTCCCCCGAACAGCGGCAAATCGAATGGGACCGGGCCGTACGCAACTTGCAGAAAGTATGCAAACGGGCTGGAGAATTTGGCTTGGACCTGGGAATTGAAACACTCAATCGCTTTGAAACTGACTTGATCAATACCAGTGAAGATCTGATGCGCTTGATCCGTGACATCAACGAGCCTCAAGCCAAGGCTACCTTGGATGGGTTTCACTTGAATATTGAAGAACCTAGCCTTGAAGATGCCATTCGCCGAGTGGGAGACAAATTGATTCACGTGCAAGTATCAGAAAATTACCGCGGCACACCGGGTACAGGACAGACCAACTGGGCTGCTTGGAAAAAAGGACTGGAAGCAATCAACTACCAAGGTTGTGTTTCCATCGAAAGCTTTACCCCTCAAGTTCAGGAACTGGCTGGGGCTGTTTGCATTTGGAAACCTTTGGTGCCAAGCCAAGATGAATTTGCCAACGAAGGATTGAAATTTTTGAAAAAATGGGCCTCAGAAAAAATTTAGGCCAAGAAAAATAAAAATCATGACCACTAAAAGATTAAATATCGCCATCATCGGCTTGGGATTTGGAGCCGAATTTATTCCCATCTACCAAAAGTATCCGCATGCCAATTTGTATGCGGTATGTCAGCGAAATAGAGAAAAAGCGGAAGCCATTGCAAAAGCTTTTGGGATTGAAAAAGTGTACACAGACTACGAAGAGCTTCTTAAAGATCCCAATATCGATGCAGTACACATCAATACCCCTATCC
>JAXISU010000131.1:0-5534 GCA_034680425.1 Cyclobacterium sp. | reverse complement strand
TTGGACTTCGGGTTACCGCTTATCCTCCCAAGGCATGTAAATCACTTTTTTGGTTTGAAAAAATTCCTCTTTGAAATAATCTTCGAGGTGGTAGCTGACGTAGGACTTGCCTGTTTCCTCCATTTCCTCATCTACATCGCCACCTTTGAGGTACAGGATGCCATTCGGATAGTCATTGATGTCCTCTTTTTTAATTTTTCCCTTCACCCAAGGGTAAAATTGAATCATGCGCGTCACAGCGCGGCTCACGACAAAATCATATTTACGGACCAAAGATTCTGCTCGGGCTTGCTGAGCTTCTACATTCGTCAATTTGAGTGCTTTGGCCACTTCTTTCACCACCGTAATTTTCTTGCCAATCGAATCCACGAGATGGAAATGGGTGTCTGGAAAAAGGATAGCTAAGGGGATACCTGGAAACCCGCCACCCGTACCTATGTCCAATACTTTGGTGCCGGGCTGAAACTCCATCACCTTGGCGATGCCCAGCGAGTGGAGTACATGATGCACGTAAAATTGCTCCATGTCTTTCCGACTAATCACGTTGATTTTGGCATTCCAATCCTGATAGAGCTCTTCCAATTGCTCAAATTGCTGAAGCTGTTTGGGGCTGAGTCCAGGGAAATAGGAACCGATCAAGGCGCTAGTTGGATTCATTAAATTTGGTTTTCTTTTCCAGAAGCGATTTCATAGAGTAGCTCTCGTGAACGGTGCAATTGTGCTTTGACCGTTCCCAAAGGTTTGTCGAGTTCCTGGGCAATTTCCTCGTAGGATAACTCGTCGAAATAGCGAAGCTGGACCAACTTTCGGTATTTGGCAGGCAGCTTGTCTACAAAAAGGCGCACCATTTCAATGCGTTGCGACTTGATAAACTCATCTTGTGGATTGTCGTCTTTGTCCTCCACATCCATGGTGACGGCATTGCCGTTGTCATCAGAGAGGGTATTATTTAAGCTCATGGTTTTGAGCTTTTTCTTACGGATAAAATCAATGGCATTGTTGGTAGCAATGCGAAACAACCAAGTTGAAAAAGTATACTCTTTCTTGAATCGCTCAAGATTTCGAAAGGCCTTGGCAAAGGCTTCCATGGTCAGATCTTCTGAATCATCCGCATCGCGAATCATTTTCAGAATCATGAAATAAACCGCTTTTTTGTACCTCTTCATCAAGGTAGCATAGGCAGCTTGATCTTTTCCCTGAACAGCTCGGTCTATGAGTTGAAAATCCTCTAGGGCCTTGGATGAAAATTCGCGTTCGTTACCGTTCATTTGGTGGTTTTTGCCTGATAGGATATGGATCCTAGAACCCAAAAGTATGCCAAGTACAACAAATCGTTGAGTAAAACTTTCATTTTAGGAACATTTCCTTGTACTGTTTTGGAAGTGGCTTTAAAAGTGACGAGTAATAAAATAGAACGAAGGCTCATGCTTCCCAGTACGACTAAGAAATATTCCCATTGGAGTCCAATTCCAAAATAGATCAAAAGTCCAATTCCTCCAATCCAGTAAAGTGCATGAGAAACCCCGTAGAGGCCCATTTTTCGCTTGTCTTCCACTCGAAAATAGCGCTCTGCATGCAGGAGACGTTTTTCCTGTTGCACATACTCCTTCCAAGTTTCCTTTGGAGCAGCTACGGTGATTGCATTGGCGTCGATTACCAGTTTGGTGTTGGCGCCAGAGGCGTAGGTGTTTACAAAAATGGAATCATCACCCCCCTCGATGTTCCAAAAGCCTTTGAAGCCCTTCACTTCCATAAAAAAACTTTTCCGGTAACATAAATTCTTGCCTGTTCCCATAAATGGGGCTTTCCATAGCCCAAAGGAGAGGTAGAAAAGTGCCCGCAAGATGGTTTCAAATTGAATCCACTGGTTTAGGGATCCTGGCTGGTCCTGGTAACCCGAAAAGCCAAGGGCAAAGGTTTTCCCTTCTTGCCTAACGGGAGCGGTCATTTTACGAATCCATTGATCTGAATTGGGAAGACTATCCGCATCCGTAAGGAGAATGACATCGTTTTTGGCAACTTTTATTCCCAACGTGATGGCGAATTTTTTAGCAGTGACATGTTTGGGAGTGTACTTTACAGTCACCGATCTTAGCTTTGGATACTGGGCCATCAAGTCTTCCAAAAGCCGCTTGGTTCGGTCACTGCTCTGATCGTTGACGATCATCACGTCAAATTTTGGATAATCCTGTTCAAAAAGTTTGGGGATCAATACTTTCAGGTGCTGAAATTTATTTCGTGCGGTCACCAAGACGGTCACCCCTTCTTCTGGATATTGGATTCCTGATTTTTTAGATCCTCGGGTATACCAGGCAGTTCGAGAGAATACCATCAACAGGTATCCCCCTTGAATGAGAATTCCAAAACCGAAGAAAAACCACAATAAAAATAGGCCCATAGGTCAATACTGCTCGGCAAATATAAAATCAATTTCAGCAAGTCATTTAAGAATAAGTGGATATTTTTGCATTAGCAACTCTGGCCAAGACCGTCTTGCATTTTTGCTCCTTTTCGCGTTCCAATGAAGTTTGTTTTAGAAAAAAAAGATACCCACAGTCATGCCCGTACTGGGAGCTTGATTACCGATCACGGCTCGATCCAAACGCCCATTTTTATGCCTGTAGGGACTGCTGGAACGGTGAAGGCGGTGCACCAACGCGAATTAAAAAAAGACATTCAAGCCCAAATAATCCTAGGCAATACCTATCACCTCTACCTTAGACCCGGATTAGACACCTTGGAGAAGGCTGGGGGACTGCATCAATTTATTGGTTGGGACCGGCCGATGTTGACGGATTCAGGAGGATATCAGGTTTTCTCACTAGCCGGTACGCGAAAAATTAAGGAGGAAGGAGTAACCTTCAAATCCCATATTGATGGTTCCAAGCATTTTTTCGCCCCAGAAAACGTGATGGATATTCAGCGTAGTATTGGTGCAGACATCATCATGGCCTTTGACGAGTGTACGCCCTATCCTTGTGACTATGCCTATGCAAGGCAGTCCATGGAAATGACCCACCGCTGGCTGCTTCGCTGTCAAGACCGCTTCGACTCTACTGAAGGGAAGTATGGGTATAGCCAAAGCCTATTTCCGATTATTCAAGGGTCTGTCTACAAAGATCTACGCATACAAAGTGCCGAATTTATCGCCAAGCAGGGAAGGGAAGGGAATGCCATTGGCGGCCTTTCTGTAGGAGAGCCGGCGGAACTCATGTACGAAATGACGGAATTGGTGACAGCAATATTGCCAGCAGACAAGCCTCGCTACTTGATGGGGGTGGGTACACCTGCCAATATTCTGGAGTGCATTGCCCTAGGGGTGGATATGTTTGATTGTGTGATGCCTACTCGAAATGCGAGAAATGGCATGCTCTTTACCTCAGAAGGAATTATCAATATCCGAAATGAAAAGTGGAAAGATGATTTTAGCCCCATTGACCCAGCAATCGGGAATGAAGTGAGTAGCACCTATTCTAAGGCCTACTTGCGGCACCTTACGGTTTCCAAGGAGATATTGGCGGCGCAGATTGCAAGTATTCACAACCTTTCCTTTTACCTCTGGCTAGTAGGTGAGGCAAGAGAGCACATTCAAGCAGGAGATTTTGCAAGCTGGAAAGCATCCATGGTCAAAAAAGTAAGCACGCGATTGTAAGATGAAAATTCTAGACAAGCTCATCATCAAAGAATTTTTGAAGACCTACTTTTTTGTAGTCGTCCTCCTGATTCTGGTGGTTTTGGTCTTGGATTTTACGGAGAAAAACGACACCTACATCCGGAATCAAGTGCCCACGCGGGATATCCTTTCCTACATGGGTAATTACGGCTTGTATTTGAACAACCTGCTGACTCCAATTACGGTATTCATTTCCGTCATCTTCATTACTTCTAAGATGGCCGGACGAACAGAAATTGTAGCCATCTTGAGTTCAGGCATCAGCTTTATTCGCTTACTCCGTCCTTTTCTTTTTGCAGCTGCATTGATAGGAGCTACCAGTTTTGTGCTGAACGGATGGGTTTTGCCTCTCGCTACCGCTGGCGTAGCCCAATTCCGAATGCAATACCTGGAAAAAGGCGATGCCTCCACAGATCCCAATATTCACATCAAAGTAGGACCAAATGCATATGCCTACATCAGTCGATTTTACAAGACGAGTAATACAGGTTACAACTTTACCTTGGAGGAAATCCGGGAAGGAAAATTGATCTCTAAACTTTCCTCTGACTTGATTCAGTGGGATACCACCAAGAATGTTTGGAGGCTAGAAAATTGGAGGCTACGAGTGCTTAAGGAAAAAGGGGAGGACTACTCTACTGGAAATGCGCTGGATACAGTGCTCTCCATTTCTCCTTCTGACTTTGACCTTCCTGAAAATCACCACGAAACGCTCAAGCTACCCGAATTGAGTCGGCAGATTACCCTCTTGGAAGAGCGTGGAGCGGACAATGTGAGCTATTACCGAATCGAACGAATCGTGCGCTACATGTCACCCTTTGCCTCAGTTATCCTTACGTTTATTGGGGTGATCATGTCAGCACGCAAATCGAGGGGAGGGTCTGGATTTCAAATTGCAATGGGCTTTTTTCTGGCCTTTGTCTACATTCTCCTGTTTTTGCTTTCCCGTACTTTTGCGGAGGCAGGTACCCAATTTCCTGTACTTGCCGTCTGGACACCTAACTTGGTTTTTGCACTTACAGGATTGATTTTGTACAAAACTGTTCCTCGGTGATGCTTCCTTCCACCTTCAAGGATTACCTACTACTTCACTTTATTGTGTTGATTTGGGGAATCACCTCCATCTTAGGGTTGTTGATTAGCCTTCCGTCTTTGGAGCTCGTGTTTTACCGCACACTTCTGGCGGCGATAGGAGTAGCGGTCTTGATGGGGATTCGAAAAGAATCGCTCCGTGTAGCCCCAATGGACTTGCTCAAAATCGTAGGGGTAGGGGTACTGATTTCCTTGCATTGGATCTTCTTTTTTTGGTCGGCCAAGGTGTCTACTGCTTCTGTTTGCCTGGCGGGAATGGCTACCACCTCACTTTGGACCTCTTTTTTGGATCCCTTGATCAACAAAAAGCGCATCAAACCCTTCGAGGTCGCCTTAGGTTTGCTGGTAATTTCAGGCTTGCTCGTCATCTTTCAGTTTGAAAATGGGTACTGGCTGGGATTATTTATGGCCTTGGCTGCCGCATTTTTGAGTGCCCTATTTTCCATACTCAATGGACGCCTGACATTTCGATACAGCCCTTACCAAATCACTTTTTACGAAATGGCGGCCGCGAGCTTAGTTGCCTTGCTGTTTTTGCCCCTCTATTCCTACATCGATGGTTCAGCGATTCAATGGGATTGGAAAGGAATGGATTGGTTTTGGCTCCTCATTCTAGCAGGGATTTGTACGGTGTATGCGTTTTCGGTTTCGGTGGAATTGATGAAGCGCCTACCAGTTTTTTCCATCAATCTGACCATCAATTTGGAGCCCGTTTATGGAATTCTGTTGGCGGTCTTAATTTTTGGGGAAAAAGAAAAAATGACCCAAG
>JAXISU010000130.1:0-5545 GCA_034680425.1 Cyclobacterium sp. | reverse complement strand
GATTTGGGATGCATGGGAATGTCCACTTTTACTGTTTTGATTCCCCAGCGTTTGGATGCCAGTTCAAACATGGTTTGCATGGTCCCATAGTCCTGGTTGGCAAAGACCGCCTCATCACCAGCCTTCCAAGGATAGCCAGAAATAATCAAGTCCAAGGACTCGGTTGTATTTCGAGTCAATACTACCTCTTCGGGCGAAGCACCTACCAACGTGGCTAGTGCTGCAGCAGATTTAGCTTTATTTTCAAATTGAACCCCACGCATGTAATGTGAGGCTTGGTAGTTGATCTCCCGAACATGTGTAATGTATTTTTCAAGTAACTCCTCGGGAAGAAAGCAATAGTAGCCATTCTCAAAATTGAGGTAATCGGGTTTGAGCCGGTAGCCCGCCCTCAGCTGATCCCAAATATCTTCACTCGACCAATCCAATGCATCGAAATCAAAGGCTTTTAGTTCAGAAGGAAGTAAGGATCCCCCAAGGCCTAGGGCAGCAAAATATTTTAAAAAGGAACGTTTTTTCATGAGATTGGAATTAAAGGAGGTAGGAAAGTAACCAAACTACAAGTAAAAAAATAGCCATTCCTGTAATCCAAGGCGCACGTTTTGGAAATTCAAATTGGCAGATCGGACAAATGGAAAGCGAATTATCGACTTCCATGGCGCAGGAGGGGCATTCTTTTGTTTTCACTAATTTTGGGAACTCTTTGTGATTGATGCTGTTTAACACATGAAGAAACAAAAAATCAGATGAAAATTGAAATTTGGTCCGACATCGCTTGTCCTTTTTGCTATATCGGTAAGCGGAAACTGGAAAAAGCGATTCAAAAATTACCGGATTCCTCTTCCATTCAAATTGAATGGAAGAGTTTCCAGCTGAATCCTGACTTGCAAACCAATGAAAATCAAAATACGCTGACCTATTTATCGCAAACGAAGGGTTGGACTTTAGATCAAACCATTCAAATGACTGCTCAGGTAGCTGCCATGGGTAGGGAGGAAGGCTTAAATTTTGATTTTGAGCATACGCTGGTAGCCAATACCAAACAGGCGCATCGATTGCTTCATTTTGCAAAAGAAAAGGGCAAGCAAGACGAGTTGAAGGAACGCTTGTTTCAAGCCTATTTTGAGGAAGGAAAAAATATTGATCAGCAGGATATCTTGCTCGATTGCGCCGAGGCGGTAGGATTGGCTAGGGTGGAAGCAAAGCAGGTGTTGGATTCTGCTAATTTTGATGCAGCGATCGACGAGGATGTGTATGAATCCAGGTTGATAGGGGTTCAAGGCGTACCTTTCTTTGTATTTGATCGAAAATACGGCATTTCTGGAGCACAGCCAGATGAGGTGTTTGACAGAACATTAAAGCAGGCCTTGGATGAAGAAAAGTGAGATCTGACTACTTCCTATATTCCAAAAAATAGCCGTACGAAGCTTCGCACGGCTATTTTATTTTTGCTTCCCTAGTGACGAAAGACGCAGCTACAAGGCGATGATTGTGTATGCGACTACTAGAGAATTAAAGGATTGAACTTCTTGAAATTTTTTCAATTTTCAATCAGGGTTCTTAAATAAGTTAGGTAAACTTCTCCTCGCCGTTCTGCAAAGAAATCTAAAACTAAGACTATCCCTGATTGAATGAACAGACCTAATCCAATTCCATTCAATAAGAAATTTTGCCTAAAACCATACATGAGAATAATTCCAAGGATAATCAAAGTGATTTCAGTATATCTAAAAATTACAAAATTTTGCATTACACCTTCCATCCTTGGAATCTCTTCTTTTTGAATCATTACATTTTTTTCAGATAAGTAGGTCTCAACTCGTATAATGTCCTTTGGGCTTCGATATATCAGAGTGACACCTACCACTATTTCCAAAAAAGAAACCAAAAGAAAGGGAATGGCAACTCCTTTTAGAAAAGATGTTTTGAGAATCAAAAGGAATACTATGGCTAGGGCTAATCCTAAAATTCCCAAACCCAAAAACAAAAAGCTCTCTAACTTTTCACCGGTAAAATATTTAACAATCGGATTCATGGCTTACAATTTGAAAAACATCTTGTTCATTTTGAATAAGAAGCCATACCCAAATAACCTATTCAATAAATTATATAATTTAGCGTCTTTTCCTGCCATATATCTTAATCTTTTTGTTCCGTCTGTTGCTGCCTTATAAATAACTTCAGTAACCACATTAGTTGATGAGGCATTCTTAATCATTTGAGGGAAAACTGTCATTATTTTACTTACAATATTTTGATAGGCACTCAACTTTTCATCAGTATTAAAATCAAAAGAGCGACCTGCAAAATCTGTGGCAATTGCTCCGGGCTCAATAATTTTTACTTTTCCCCCAAATTCTTCTACTTCATATCTTAATGATTCTGAAATACCCTCCACGGCGAATTTTGTTCCGTGATATAATGAGCCCAAAGGGAAAGTCATTTTACCTCCCATTGAGGAAACGTTCATTACAATCCCCTTTTTGTTCTCTCTAAAATGCGGTAAAATAGCTCTAGTAACATCCAAAAGTCCAATCACATTGGTATTGAATTGACGTAAAATCTTTTCTCTTGGAAATGTTTCTAATGGGCCATAAGCACCATATCCAGCATTGTTGAGCAAAACATCAATTCCTCCAAATTTTTCTATCCCTTTGGATATTGCTTGGCTAATTGATTCCAAATCCAATACATCAAGTTTCGTCACAAAAACATTCTCCAAACCAATCAATTCAGTTTCATGTTCAGGATTTCTCATTGTAGCAACAACATTCCATCCTTTTAATTGAAAATATTTTGCTGTCTCTTTTCCAATACCACTGCTTGCACCTGTAATAAAAATTGTTTGTTTCATTGTCGAATTATTTGTTTGAGTCACAAACATATTGTGCTGATTTTAAACCTACAACAGTAGAGTATAGTCTATAGTTGATATTTATTTTTCAACACCTTATATTTGCGATATGTTAATAAACGAGCTATCCAAAAAAACAGGCATCTCAATCCACACAATCCGTTTTTATGAAAAATCAGGGTTGATAGAGGGGAAGCAAGATCCATCGGTGAAATCGAATAAATACTTCCACTATGATGAAGTAACGATTGAAAAACTTGAATTCATTAGTGATGCCAAATCGGTGGGGTTTACCATCAAAGAAATAGGTCAAATCATTGACGCCTGGTACAACAGGAAATACACTAAGAAACAAAAACTTGAAATTCTTGATGACAAGTTGATTTCTTTGGAACAAAAAATGAAGGAGATCAAGGAAATGAAGAAACAAATCCTACAATTTAAGGATGACGTGGTAAATGACAGGTGTTAGACATATGAATAAAAAAAGGGTCATACTAGCAAAGTATTACCCTTTTATCTGAACCCCTTTTGGGCTGGAACTATGTCCCCTATCGTTGACAGGAATTTTTAGTCATTGGCTTAATTGCGGCTAATTCGATTGTCTATTTACCAAACCCCTCTACTTTTCATTTTCAGCGTGTAGACGGCATCCGATGCAGTGATGAACAGGACGTTGCGAGTCAGGGTACCAAAGGTGACGTTGGCGGTCCAATCTTCTGGAACAGGGATGTGGGCAATTTTCTCCCCATTTCGATCAAAAACGGTTACTCCTTTGCCGGTCAAGTAGACATTGCCTTTGTCATCAATGGTCATTCCATCGGATCCCATTTCGCAGAACAAGGTTTTGTTAGTCAAATATCCATCAGCCTGAATATCATACTTCCAGGTTTTGGAGGCCCCTATATCCGCTACAAACAGGTGTTTTCCATCTGGCGTACCGATAATCCCGTTGGGTTGCTTTAAATCTTGGGTTACCCGGAAAAGTTCGGTTCGATCCTCGGATAGGAAATACACATGCTGCCCATCTTGCTGCATTTCCTTGCTTCGAACTCCCTCCCAGTAGGGTCGGGCGTACAAGGGATCGGTAAAATACAACCCTCCACTTGGTCGAACCCAAACATCATTGGGACCATTCAACTTTTTGCCTTTGAAGGACGGAACCAAAACCGTTTCTTTTCCAGTTTTTAGGTCCATCTCTACCAACTCATTATTTAAGTCTGCAGCGGCAATCAGTTTGCTGTCCAATTGAAAATACAAGCCATTGGAACGGCCAGTGCCTTCCTTGGCTAGGCTTACTTGATTGCTATTTGCATTCCATACGTAAATCTTATCGTTGGGCTGATCGGTGAAATAGACATCTCCAAAACGATTGACTGCGGGTCCTTCTGTAAAGGAAAAACCATCCTTCACCAATTCGAGCTGGGCTCCCTTGGCAATGATTCCCCGCTTATCTTCCAATTGGGCGAATAGAGATTGACTAACCAAAGTAAGGCCTGCAGTCAGGCCAACTAGATAAATTTTAGGGTTCATTTTTTTGAGTTGGATTTCGGTTAAGTACAAGAATTAACTTGTTGCTATCGGGGCTGTAAGCCATCCGAGTTATTCCTTGATGGCTTGAAGATTCAATTTTTCCCAGGGATTGCCAATTTTTTTCTTGAATATGTTTGGTGAACACCTCATTTCCCTTGGCCATCAGCAGGTGATTTTTGTCTATCCAGATGAAATCCTGAGAGCCTGGAACTGCAAATCCATAATCTTTTCTTTCTCCTGTCTTTAAATTGACCGAAGCAATTCCAAAAGCTTTCCCCTGATCTGTTTCGATGGATTTTTTTCGATCTAAATAGGAGATTTCGGAAGTATTGGTTCGTTTTCTGACCGTTCTCCCGATATCGGTATCCAAAGTATCTACCTTTCCTTTTCCACGGACAAATACCAAGGTATTGGGTTCGCCAAGCACAAATAGCGCCGCTTTTCCATCGTACCAATCGTAGTAGCCCACTGGAAGAATATCTTCGTACAGTAATTCGGGTGCTTCTCCGGTCACGGGGTACAACCACAGCCGCTGGGTTCCATCAGGCTCCACCACAATGGCTGAGAAATAAGAACCGCATTCGGTAAGGCTTGGGGAATATTCACTGCGATCTGGAGTCTGGGTGAGGTTGGTAAACCGGTTTGTTCGGAAACTGTAGAGAATCAGGTCGTGATTTCCTATTTCATCTGCAGCAGAAAAGATCAACTCAGAATCATTGATGAAACTAGGTTGATTGTCGTATTCAGGACGATTGGTAAGTGGTTTGGCTGTATTGGACAACATTTTCAGTTGCCCGCCTTTACCTTCTGTATCCACCACCCACAAGTCGGTAGACACCTGCGCATGGACTAAGCTGCACTGGAAGAGCATGCCTAGGAAGAAGATGAAATAATTAATTCGCATCGTTACCATTTTTGAGCCAACTAAAGTACGGATTTTCGGTTATGAAGATGTGCAACTACTCTCACAATATACCAACGCTATTTTTGACCAGTTGCGGCTGAAAAAAGACCATTTGGCTGATCAGGCGGTACAGGTATTGGTTTCAAACCCTCAATTTGCAAAAGAAATCAATTCTTGGGAATCTATTCCAAGTACACTTCCAGACCAATTTCCTGTGGATTTGCAGCACTCTTTTGATTTTTACTTGGCCAAGG
>JAXISU010000129.1:0-5569 GCA_034680425.1 Cyclobacterium sp. | reverse complement strand
TCCTGCAATACGTGACTGCCCAAGACCTCAAAGCTTTTGGTTTGATCCCGGAATTGATTGGAAGACTTCCCGTGTTGACTCACTTGGATCCACTCCACAGATCTACGCTGAAGCGTATTCTCACGGAACCCAAGAATGCTTTGGTAAAGCAATATGCAAAGCTAATGGCCATGGAAGGCGTAACGCTGACCTTTGACGAGGGAGCGCTTGACTTCATTGTTGACAAGGCTGTAGAATACAATCTAGGTGCTCGTGGGCTGCGTTCCATCTGTGAGGCCATCGTGACCGATGCGATGTACGAAATCCCCTCAGACCAGAGCATTACCGCCTTGCATATCGATGAGGCCTATGCGCGGTCTAAGTTTGACACCTCAAAATTCAAGCAACTGCAAGTTGCCTAAGTCAAAACCCCGAGATTCTCGGGGTTTATTTTTTGCCTAGTGATTCCAGGATCAATCGAGCTACTCGCACTGAAGCTTGCTGATCCCCTATTTGTTCACGAATCAATTCATAGCCCACTAACATCTCTTGTTTATAGGTTGCATCAGAGAGGAGTCGTCTCAACTCCTGGCGAAGATTATCAAGCGAAAAATCATTTTGAATCAATTCTCTGACTACTTTTTTGTCTGCAATCAGATTAGGAAGTGAAATGTAGGGCACACGAATCAATCGCTTTCCAATCTGGTACGATATCCAAGAAGTGCTGTAGACTACAAGCTGAGGTACCTTAAAAAGCGCTGTCTCCAAGGTAGCCGTACCCGAAGTGACCACCGCAGCAGTAGCATGAGAAAGCAAATCGTAGGTTTGATTGTAAATCACCTTGATCCCTTTTGCCTTTGCCAATTCATAGGTGGCTTCAGGCAGGCTATCTACCCCTGCTACCACAAACTGTACCTGAGGAAAATCGGGCACCAAGGCAATCATTTTTGCCAACATGGCATTTACTTCTTGGGTTCTACTTCCCGGAAGTAAGGCTACGATGGGTTGGTAGGAAAACTCATTTTTCTGGTAGAAAAAATCGTGTGGGGTAAACTTTTTGATTTCATCCAACAAAGGATTCCCCACATAATGCACTTGCATGCCGAATTTAGCAAAAAAAGGAGGTTCAAAAGGCAATATGGAATAGACTTGCTCCGTATTGGTTTTTAGGTTAAATGCTCGTTTTTGATTCCAAGCCCAAACTTTCGGAGGGATGTAATAATGCACAGGAATCCCATGCTGAGTAGCGAATGCCGCTACCTTCATATTGAAGCCCCCAAAGTCTACCAATACCACTGCGTCCGGTTGATAGGTGAGAATGTCTTTTTTGACCAAAGCCAAAGCTTTGAGCACCTTACGAAACCCAAAGACCACCTCTACAAATCCCATCACGGACACCGCAGCATAGTCCAAAACCAAGTTGACCCCTGCATCCATGGAATACTGTCCACCCATACCACGAAATTGAAGTTTGGAATCCAGGGATTTCAAGGCATGCACCAAATTGCCTGCATGCATGTCCCCTGAGCGTTCTCCAGAAATGATATAAATCTTTTTCAAAGCGTGTCCTACTTAACTAAAAAATAAAAGTAGGCGAATCTGCCTACTTCCCAAAAATAGCAACAAGAAATACCCCTACTCACCCAGGTATTCCACAAAATTCCGAGGAGTTTCGTATAGGGTCAATTTATACAAGGCTCCTCTTGGTGTAATATCCTTTACTGCAGGCGCTAAAATTTTCCAAAACTCCATCACCAACACCTCACAACTCGCCATTTTTCCCTGCATGAAATCTACATCCATGTTTAGGTTTTTGTGATCCACTCGATCGATAAGCAAGCGTCGTGTCACCTCGGAAAGTTCTTTTAAATCTACTACAAAACCCGTTTCTGGATCTGGCTCACCCTTGACCGTCACAATCAATTCAAAGTTGTGACCATGCCAATTGACATTTGCACAAGGACCAAATACCTCGAAATTCTTAGCGTCAGACCAGTTGGGATTCCAAAGCTTGTGTGCGGCGTTAAAATGTTCCTTTCGGGAAACGTAAATCATGTCATGAGTGGACTAAGGCACAAAAGTAAAAAAAATAGGTGATTATCCGCAATGATGCCGATGGTTGAATATAACAGTTAATGACTGCTGAAGATGAGATTGTAACGATCCCGTACGCCGCGGCGCACGGGAAAGGTGCCTCCGGACCTAGGCTAGTTGATTAAATGAATTGTAATGCCAGAACTCCATAGGAGTGACCGAATTCATAACCCCTGGTTTCGACCAGGGAAAAAAAAGTCTCCCAATTACCTTGGGAGACTTTTGACAAACCTGTGCACCGGTTAGTTCTGGTTCATGTGACGAATCAAGGCCTGTAGGTCTCCTGATTTTTTGAAATCTATCCGTTCCGATTTGATAAATGCTGAGGCTTTAGCAAGATCAGCTCCAAAGATTTGCTGAAGGTCCTTTTCTTTATTTTTCATCAACATCACTTTCTCATTCACTACCACAAAGAACTCTTGTTGATCTTGAAACACCTTTGACGCCTGCGCTCCATAGGTCGCCGAAGGATCATCAGTCATGGTCTTGTAGGCATGATAAAGCAAGGTATAGGTTCCCTTTTCCACAATCTTCAAAAATCGCTTCGATTTAAGGGTGGGCACCACGTATGCGCTGGTGTATTCGCTACCACCTGCTTCTGGAAGGTAGGAAAATCCAGTCACCTTTTCTGGGGTATAGGCAAAAAGCCCTCCTTCCAATTTGTACTCCAAAGTATTGCTGTATGCGTTTAAGGCAATGGACAATCCTTCTACTTTTTGCCCCGTGGCAAGGTAAATAATGCCTTTCTTGAACTCATCGAAATAGGGCGAGCCTTTTACACCTAGGAAAGGATCGGCTGTAATCGGCATGCCTGTTCCATTGTCACGAAGTAAGGTCATTTGAGCAAAGGAACTCATCGGGAGCGGCCCAACAAGGAGCAGGAGGAAAAAGAATGATTTTTTCATGACTCAAAGTAAAAAAAAAGGCCGGATAAATCCGGCCTTTCTAGAAAAGAAAATAATCGTCTAACTCGAGGATTATCGAGTGATTCGAATTTGAACCTTGTTGTAGTTGGCGCTATTACCTACCTCATCATTACCTACTAACTGAAGTAACAAGTCAACAGAACCACCAAGTTTACCCGTATTCAATACGTTAACAGTCAAAGTTCCAAAGCTGGAACCTGCAGGGATAGTCAAGGTGCCTGGAGCCACGTAATCTCTACCTGCTACTGCAGTAGTACCATCGGTTACTACAGAGTAAGTAATGATTTCGTCAGATGGTCTGTGCTTTCCGACTAGGTTGACACGTAGATTCACCGTTCCTACGGTATTGGCTACCGTGATTCGAGGATAAACTTGACCTGCTAGTGGAGTACGGTCAACCGCATCCTGAAATTCAACTACAAGACCTTCCCACACGGGGTAGTTCTGCTCAATGCAAGAGGAGAATCCAAGTACCAAGGCCAGCGTCAATAAAGAAAATAACTTTTTCATAGTTTCTGATTTTAGTAGCCTCTGTTTTGTTTAATGTTTGGATTACCATCCACTTCACGCTGTGGGATTGGAGGCAAGATCTTGAAGTCATCGAACGCTAGGTTTACCGCTGGAGTTGTTTTCACAATGGCTCTTCCATAGCGCTTCAAGTCAAAGAAACGCTGACCTTCACCAACAAACTCTTTTAATCTTTCCAAAAGAATCTCTTCCAAAAGCGCGTTACCAGCCAAAGTCACTGCAGGCAAACCTCTCAATGCCTTGAAGGCATTCAATTCGGTCAAAGCAGCAGACTCATTTTTCAAGTGGTAGTTTGCTTCCGCACGGTTCAAGTGCATCTCTGACTTACGAATCACAGGAACGTTGTCCGCATAGGCAAAGCCAGACTTGGACATGAACTTGGTGTTCTCAATTTGACGACCAGCACCTCTTACAGTGTTACCCGTAGTGAAAAGCTGCGCTCTTACGTCAGCATTCCGAGTCACATCCCAGTTGTTGTTGTCTGTTGCTGGAGTTCCAATTTGCAATTGAGTCAAACCAAATAAAGCACGAACGCTAGTATTTGGAATGAAGTCACCCCAACCCCCTTGGGAGTTTTTGTTGGTTAGGTTCAACAATGCAGTGTAAGTAGACTGTAGCGATTCGTTAACCCCAATAGACTCTTCTGCCAAGGCAAAACGTACCTCAAACATAGACTCTGGATTCACTGGTGCTCTCCAACCGTTCACATAAGCAGCTCCTGAAAGGACAGTACCTACGCTACTTGCCAAAGCAAGTCCGGATTCAGTCACCACCTTCGGGTAATCACCTCTGTAAAGTGCTACTCGAGAAAGCAAAGCCGAAGCTGCAGGACCAGAACCGTACTGTACACCTCTACCAGCACCCAACAATCTTTTGGCATCTTCCAAATCTTTGTAGATCTGAGCATATACCTCATCGATAGTTGATCTTGGAGTTTGGCGGCTCAAGGCAACACCAGAAGAAATTACTCCCTCGGTTACTACCGGAACACCTCCTTGGCCGATCACGCCTGGCTCATATATTGCCGTTGGAATATACGAGTAGACCTTTACCAAGTCAAAGTAGTACAAGCCTCTGAGGAACTTGGCTTCGCCTTCCCAACGGGCAATTTGCGCAGCAGAAGCACCTTCCACTTTGCTAATACCATCCAATATCAGGTTAGCCTCGTTGATTGCAAAGTATGCCGTTTGCCATGTACCGAAGTGTGATCCGGGCTGGTTGTTATTTTCACCAATCAAACGACCTGAGTTAGAGGTAGTTTGTCCTACGTCGGCCAAGGCATCAGAAACTGCGAATAGGTCACGACCGTAGAGTCTTGCAGATCTCAATTTGGAATAAACCGAGTTGAGGGCTGCATTCATTGCATCAGGAGTAGTCAAGGCACCATCGGCATCGATGGACTGTCTTGGGTCTACCTGAAGCAAGCTATCGCAAGAACTTACCAGCAAAGAGCCTGTAAGTGCAAGTGATAAGAAAGCTTTATTGATTAATTTCATAGTTTTTTTCCTTTTGGTGATTAGAATCCGATTTGTACACCGAGGGTATAAGACTTGGTCAAAGGAATTTGACCTGTACCCGCTCCAGTAAATTCTGGATCATAGCCAGGATAATCCGTGTAGGTCCACAAGTTCACTCCTTGCGCGTAGATACGTGCACGAGTAAGACCAATTCTGTTGACCAAGCTAGGCTTGAAGCTGTAAGCAACAGTCATCTGAGAAAGACGAATGAAGTCATACTTCAATAAGGCTGCAGTACCTGAGTTTCTACCAGCACCTCTAGTTTCGTTAGCACCATTAGTAGTTACGTTTCTTGGCATATCCGTGATTTGACCAGGCGTCTTCCAGGTTCTGTCTACTACGCTCTGTAGTGCATTCAATGCCAAACGAGTACCATTCTCTCTCAAGAAACCGTATTGACCGTCAGATCCAATACCACCATATTCGTAGGTAAAGAAAGAAGTCAACTCAAATCCTTTGTAGGAGAAGTTATTGTTCAATCCACCAAATACAGTACCTAAGCTGGAACCGTAGTAGATTCTATCG
>JAXISU010000128.1:0-5586 GCA_034680425.1 Cyclobacterium sp. | reverse complement strand
GGTTCCATGATCAGCAATTCTCCTTTACGTTGGGTAGCCAATTCGATTACTTTACCGGCAGTTTCCTGAGGCACATCCACCACAAGGGTTTCGATAGGCTCGCACTTCATGCCATCGATGTCCTTGAAGATTACCTGAGGCTGACCTACTTGTAGTTCGTAACCTTCTCTTCGCATGGTTTCGATCAATACGGACAAGTGAAGGATGCCTCGACCATACACCAAGAATCGGTCTTCTGAATCCGTAGATTCTACACGAAGGGCCAAGTTCTTTTCAGTTTCCTTCATCAAACGATCTCTCAAGTGGCGAGAAGTCACAAATTTGCCTTCTTTGCCAAAAAATGGAGAGTTGTTGATGGTGAAGAGCATGTTCATCGTAGGCTCGTCAATGGAGATACGCTTAAGTGGCTCTGGATTGTCTACATCCGCAATGGTGTCTCCAATTTCAAAATCTTCGATACCGGTTACGGCGCAAATATCACCTGCTGTTACAGTCTGAACTTTATTTTTTCCAAGACCCTCGAAGGTGTGCAATTCTTTGACACGCATTTTCTTGATGGAGCCATCCGCCTTGCAAAGTGCAATTTGCTGGTTTTCAGAGATGGTTCCACGAGCGATACGTCCAATGGCAATACGTCCCACAAAGTTGGAATAGTCCAAAGAAGTGATTTGCATTTGCAAGGTTCCTTCTTCAATTTTTGGAGCAGGAATGTGGTCAATGATCGCGTCCAACAAAGGAAGGATAGAGTCTGTTGGGTTTTTCCAATCTGGGCCCATCCAGTTTTGCTTGGCTGAACCGTAAAGTGTCTGGAAGTCAAGTTGCTCTTCAGTGGCATCGAGGTTGAACATCAATTCAAACACGGATTCATATACTTCATCTGGTCTACAGTTTTCTTTGTCGACCTTATTGACTACGACAATAGGAGTAAGACCAAGGGCCAAGGCTTTGCCTAATACAAAGCGTGTTTGTGGCATAGGTCCTTCAAAGGCATCGACAAGGAGAATTACACCGTCGGCCATTTTCAGCACGCGTTCTACCTCACCTCCAAAGTCGGCGTGACCCGGGGTGTCAATGATGTTAATTTTATGGTCCTTGTAACGAACGGATACGTTCTTGGAAAGGATGGTGATCCCGCGCTCACGCTCAAGATCATTGTTGTCAAGGATTAGATCTTCAAATTGTTGGTTTTCTCTGAAGATTTTGGAAACGTGGATGATTTTATCCACAAGGGTTGTTTTACCGTGGTCAACGTGAGCGATGATCGCGATATTCCGAATTTGTTGCATGGTTTGCCTAATTGAAGCCGCAAAAGTACGAATATTATTTGGGAATAAGATTATCCGCCTATGAAGTTTCTGTGCTCAAATCAAGATCTCTCATTCATGATCTTCACTTTTTGCTTGATAAACTGAATAAAAAAAAGGTACTTCCACTTCAAATTGTTGCCATTTTATGTTTCGGTTCTTACTACTTCTTTCGCTTATTCTAGTGCTTCTCAGTATTCCTTTTTTGTGGACCGAGGGGTATGGTGTTGCTGGTATATGCATGGTGCTGTTTTGGTGGACCCTTGCTCTAGGGTTTCGATATCGCGCTGCATTAATGCCCTATAGCTTCCCTATTGCCATCCTAGGTGTGGTAACCTTAGCTATGTTTTTTCCAAAACCATTTCAGGAGATAGCAGGATTTACCTTAACGGGCTTGATCAATCCTTTGATACAGCTCATTATGTTTGGGATGGGTGCTACCTTGAGTTGGAAGGATTTTGCCGCCGTCGCGAAAAGTCCCAAATCGGTTATCCTGGGAATTGGTCTTCAATTTACCATCATGCCATTGGTAGGTTTTGGCTTGGCAAAAATAAGTGGATTGGCACCTGAAGTGGCTGCCGGGATCATTCTAGTGGGTTGTTCGCCCAGTGGCACGGCATCTAATGTCATGGCTTTTTTGGCGCGTGCCAATGTTGCCCTCTCTGTTGCGCTCACTTCAATCATTACTTTGATGGCTCCATTCATCACCCCTATTTTAATGAAGTTTTTGGCGGGACAGTTTATCGAAATCGACTTGCTTAAAATGATGTGGGACATTGTAAAAATTATCTTACTTCCGGTGGGAGCGGGTCTCTTGGTCAATCATTTTCTGAAGAAAAATTCAATAAGTTTGGATGGAATCCTTCCTCTTGTATCTATGGTAGGTATTGCTTTGATTATTTTGGTCATCACTGCAGCGGGAAGAGATAGTTTGTTGCAAATCGGCCCTGTTTTGATAGGATTGGTATTGATCCACAATGTATTGGGGTATGGGATAGCCTATGGCTGTTCCAAGGTTTTAGGTTTCCAGGAACAAGATGCTCGGACTTTGGCCATTGAAGTAGGGATGCAGAATGCTGGACTTGCTTCTGGCTTGGCAAATATTTTGGGTAAAATAACCACCCTGGGATTAGCCCCAGCCGTGTTTGGTCCCTTGCAGAATATCACTGGATCAATCCTGGCTGCCTTTTGGGGCCGAAGAAAAAAAGGGACTGCGCCTAGTTGAAAAAGGATTTAAAAATTTCATTCCAAATCATATATCCTGCTGCATTCAAATGCAATTGGTCTTTGAGGTAGAGTTCAGGTCTTGGATTGCCTTGGGAATCAGTCAATGACTTCCAGGTATCCAAGTAACTCACCTGATCCACTTGATCGCAATACGCATGGAGGAGTTGATTGAAGGCTAGGTAAGTCTCTTTTTTCTCCCACCGGGATGGGCTGGGCTTTGCGCCGATGAGTACAATTTCTGTCCCTGGATCCACCAGGTGGATGCGGGTCACTATTTGATTAAGGCTTTTCAGAATGTCTTCTGGTGGGACACCTGCCCAAAGGTCATTGTCTCCTTCGTAAATAAAGACTCGCTTGGGATCAAATTTTAATACGAGGGGAAAAAGGTAACGCTCCAAGTCCGCTGCCTTAGAGCCTCCAAATCCGGTATTGAGGACTTCCTCTCCTGAGCTAATCTCAGGAAGGGTACGCCACATTCGGATTGTGGAACTTCCAGTGAAAACGGTTGCTCCAGGATTCCATCCTAAACTATCAAATCGCGCACTTAGCCTACGTACCTCTTCTTCAAAAGGATGTTGTTGGGCAATGCTTACACTCAAGAAGCTTAGAAATACTAGAAAGAAGAAAATCGATTTTTTCATCAATCAAACCTACTAAAAATTAGTGAGTCAAAATCGATCATATTTTTGATCGATACTGAACATTTTTTGGGGATGTGTTCGTTTAGTTTTGGAATGGACAATGCTAGTTTTCTGCCATTTTTCTTAATTTAGGGATGTTTGCAAAATAATTGACCCCAAATATCTTTCCTGCAAATTATTGGTCGCGTTTTCGCTTCATCCCAAAAAGACTTCTAACTATCTCCTACATGCAGGTACTTACCCGATTCTTCTGGTTTTGCAGTGGTGCAAATTTTAACCTACTTCAAAAATCTCCGACAGAGTCCAATAAATACCTGGGAATCGGTGCCACGGTGTTTTTCACAGGAATTTTTGCTGCATTGGCAGGCTTTTATGCGCTGTACACCGTTTTCCAATCCTGGGCTATCGCGCTGTTTTTCGCATTGCTCTGGGGAGCAATGATTTTCAATTTGGATCGATTTATCGTTTCCAGCATTCGTAAAAAAGAGCAAGGCTGGTCGGAGTGGAAGTTGGCCCTTCCACGGTTGGTCTTGGCCCTGCTTCTAGCACTCGTGATTTCAAAGCCTTTGGAGTTGAAACTCTTTGAGCGGGAGATCAATCGAAAGTTGGATGAGCAAAAAACAGAATTTATCAAGCAGTCCAAGGATAGTCTGGCTAAAGGATTCCCAGAAATCCAGGCCTTGGAATCCGAAAAGGAAGCACTAAGAGAAGAGGTGAACCAAGCGCGTGCCTACCGGGATAAGTTGCAGCTAGAATACGACGCTGAACGCTTTGGCGAAAAAACCGCCAGCACAAGCGGGAAAGTCGGATTGGGTACCAATGCCAAGAAAAAGGAACAGCAATTGGATGCAGCTCAGGAGGACTTGAAAGCACTTTCTGCTCGTAATGATAAGCGAATGCAGGAATTGGATGTTCAAATCGAAGAATTTCGAGCCAAGCGTCAACTGGAGTTTGAGAAGCAGGTGCCAGGCATCGATGGTTTCGATGGCTTTGCAGCACGGATGGATGGTTTGGCCAAACTCACCGAGGAAAGCGAGGCCATGGCTACCGCAGAACTGTTTTTGGTACTGCTCTTTATTGCGATTGAAACAGCGCCAATTTTTGTTAAACTAATTTCTACCCGTGGACCCTACGACGAACTCTTGGAGTTGCATGAGGATCAAGTCAAATTGTATAAGAAAGAAAAATGGCAGCGGGCTAGTGGAGAGTCTGAAGCCCGGCTCAACTATTTCAAGTCCACTCATTTCTATGCATCGGATTTGGCTGCTGCTACGACTAATGCTGCCAACGAACAGAAATCTGGGCTAGGTAGGACTCCTTCTGTTGAAAAAAGTAAAAAGAAAGGGTCAAATACGCCAACTCCTCCTGAAGGATTAGCCTAGGAAGAAGGGCTCTTTTGAACTACCTAATTTCGTGATTAGGTGAAAAATTGCTCCAACACATCCCCTACAAAATAAGCCACCACAGCGGCCAAAAGTCCTAAGAGTACCGTTTCTGAAATTCCTCTCAGCGCTGAGGTTTGGTTGACGGAGCTTTTGAGCCAACCTACCAAAAAGAAGGCGAGCCCGGTGAGCAAGCTAGTCGAGAAAAAAAGGTCGATTGGGGTAGGAAAGAAAAAATTCCAGAGGTAAACGGTAAGTGGAATTAGGCCTACGATGAGAAAGGAGGCAAAGGTGGCCATGCCGATTTTTAAAGGACTTTTGTGGTCTCGCATCATGCCCAACTCGTCCTTCATCATTTCGTCTACCCAGAGTTTCTTATCGGCACAGATGTGGTCCACTACCTGTTGAAGGAGTTCTCCTTTAAATCCCTTGGCTGCATAGATCTCCTCGATCTCGGCACGTTCGATTTCTGGGAGGTTCTCAATTTCCCAGTATTCAATCTTTTCGTGTTTATCGTAGGTGTCTCGCTCACTTTTGGCAGCCAAATAGGCACCCACGGACATGGAAAATCCATCTGCAAGCAGGTTGGCAAAGCCTAAAATCAGAAGTATGCCCGTATCCAAATTTGCTCCAAATCCTCCTGCTACTACGGCAAAGGTGGTGACTGCACCGTCAATTCCTCCATACACAAACTCTTTGAGGTAATCTTGGAGTTTGCCGAATCTGGAATTTTCAAGGTGGATTTCTGATTCCATGGGGTGCTTTGTTCGAGTTTAAAATTAAAAATAGGGATTAAATCCAATAGTTTGTTTTTTCACAGCTGATTTGCCGCGGCACCTCAGTTTCTCACTTGTTAGGAAGTATAGATTGATTCCTTGACTTTTGGCTAGGTCGATATAAGATTGAAATTTTTTTAGAAAATCTTTTCCGAAATTTTGATAAATACAATCGATTGCATAGGTTTAGAAAACTTTAACGCAAAGATAAAAAGCTCAACCCAGCATTTTGCAGAAGTTTATATGGTTTTAATCC
>JAXISU010000127.1:0-5639 GCA_034680425.1 Cyclobacterium sp. | reverse complement strand
GGCCTCTTTGATTTTGGGAAGCCAAGTTTCCAAGGAACCCTCAACCTTTTGAAATTCATGTTGGAAGGTTTTGGAAAATGCTACACGCATTACCTTTTCTCCAGACACCCCACGGGCATTTACTGCCTCAGCCAATGGACTGTAGGGAATTCCGTACTCCAAAGCAGTGGTTAAGGACCAAGCTCCGGTCCCTTTTTGACCAGCCTGATCTAGTATTTTATCGAGTAGCAATTCTCCGTCTTCGTTGAAAAGCAAGAGATCGGCTGTTATTTCCAGCAGGAAGGACTTCAACTCACCTTTTGCCCAATCCGAAAAAATGGCAGATACCTGGGCAGCCGAGCAGCCAAATCCAAAGCGTAGGAAGTGAACCAACTCCGCCAAGACCTGCATCTCCCCGTACTCAATCGAGTTGTGCACCATTTTGATAAAGTGACCTGATCCTCCTGGACCAACATAAGTCACGCAAGGCTTTCCGTCCTTGTCTTTGGCAGAGATTCTACCCAAGAAATCGGCCACCATCGCATAGCCTTCCGCATTCCCGCCTGGCATAATGGATGGTCCTTTGCGTGCACCCTCTTCTCCGCCGGACACGCCCATGGGAAGGAAATGCATGCCCACTTCTTTGAGTCGATTGACTCTTCGATCTGAATCCAAGTAGAAGGAATTGCCTCCATCGATCACCAAATCGTCTTTTTCCAAAATCGGAATCAAGGCATCCAGCTGAGCATCGATGGCTGCACCCGCAGGAATCATCATCAAAATGCGACGCGGGGTAGCCAAGGAAGCCACAAAAGCTGCGAGGTCTTCAAATGCAGCCATCTGCGTGAACTCTGGATTTTCTAAGAGCACCTTTTGAGCGATCCCCTCCTCCTTACCCGCAACAAAACGGTTGTAAAGGGAAACGGAAACCCCATTTTCTGCGAGGTTGAGCGCTAGGCTTTTTCCCATCACACCCATACCGATCACCCCCATGTTCATTTTCATGTCCTGCATTTTTAAATAGTGTAGTGAAACCTCCAACACTTCAGCTGGGGCTCCAGAAATAGCAACCAAATGGCCGACTCGTGGCTGCTCCCAAATGGCAAGTTGGGAGTCCAAAAGTCCTGCCTTCATGTAGTGGTTTTGACGCGCAAGCATCCGTTGCCAGATCAGGTCTCTGTCTCCAACCAGGTGGATCCAACGCAGACTTTCGCTCACCTGAAGCTGCTCCCGGTAGGCATTTTTAAGTGCCGAACAAGCGAGTACTGCACCCCCCTTTGCTTCCATCTCCAGCAACTTGGCCGCCAAGCTGGCTAACCAAGGTTGGCGATCCACATCCGTGAGTGGCTCTCCACTGCTCATTTTTTCAATGTTGGCAGGAGGATGAAAGTCATCGGCATCCAAAAAGGGGATTCCCAGTGCCTGAGACAAGCCCAATCCTAGGGTAGTTTTCCCTGTACCTGAAACTCCGGTGACCACTACAAGCATGGGACAAAGGTAACTTTTTGATTTCAACTCTGCACAATTTGGTAGCCCTAGGATTTCCATTTTTAGTAGGTGCCCAACCCAGATGAATGAAGTAGGCAAGAAAACAACTCTTCTATTCGCAATTCCTTAATGCACTAATTTTGAGCTGGGTGATTTTTCCAAGAACTGAATCCCTACCTTTGCTGCTCAATTTCAAGTGCTCATGATTTCAGTAGACAATGTATCCGTCATTCACGGCGGCAGCCCCCTCTTCAGCAACATCACCTTCAACATCAACGAAAGTGATAAAATCGCCCTTATGGGTAAAAATGGAGCAGGAAAATCCACTCTCCTTAAAATTATTGCTGGGGTAAACAAACCGAGTTCAGGTTCGGTATCTGCCCCAAAAGGATATGTGGTGGCTTACCTTCCGCAGCACTTGCTGACCGCTGATGACTGTACGGTGATGGAAGAAGCCTCCAAGGCCTTTGCTTCCTACTTGAGCATGAAAGAAGAAATTGAAGCCATCAACGAGCAGCTGACCATACGTACAGACTACGAATCAGAAGATTATTACAAGCTCATTGAGAAAGTGTCTGAACTCAGTGAGAAATTCTATGCCATCGAGGAGATCAACTACGAGGCAGCCGTTGAAAAGGTATTGCTAGGTCTCGGCTTCCTTCGGGAAGATTTCACACGCTCCACCTCTGAATTTTCGGGTGGATGGAGAATGCGCATTGAGCTTGCGAAGATTCTATTGCAAAACCCAGACCTCATCCTTCTCGATGAGCCCACCAACCACCTGGATATCGAATCCATCCAATGGCTGGAAGACTTTTTGCTGACCAAAGCCAAAGCAGTGGTAGTCATCTCCCACGACCGGGCCTTTGTAGACAACATCACCTCACGAACCATCGAGGTGACCATGGGACGCATTTACGACTACAAAGCGAAATACAGCCACTACCTCGAACTTCGCAAGGAGCGTCGAGAGCAGCAACAAAAACACTACGAGGAGCAGCAACGCTTCATCGCCGACACCATGCAGTTTATCGATCGATTTAAGGGCACCTACTCCAAAACCTTGCAGGTGCAGTCCCGCGTGAAAATGCTGGAAAAACTGGAGATCGTCGAAGTCGATGAAGTGGATACTTCTGCCTTGAAGCTTCGGTTCCCTCCTTCCCCTCGCTCGGGCAAATACCCGGTGATCGTTGAGGACATGAGCAAAAACTATGGGGATCATGTGGTATTTCACCAAGCATCCATGACCATCGAGCAGGGGCAGAAAGTAGCCTTTGTCGGGAAAAATGGAGAGGGTAAATCCACGATGATCAAGGCCATCATGGGGCAGATTGATTTTAAGGGAAAGTGTGAATTAGGGCACAATGCCTTGATTGGCTACTTTGCTCAAAATCAAGCTTCCCTCCTCGACGAAACGCTGAGCATCTTCGAAACCATCGATCAGCTAGCAGTAGGAGAGGTCAGAACAAAAATCAAGGATATCCTTGGAGCCTTTATGTTTAAAGGAGACGACATCAACAAAAAAGTGAAAGTACTATCGGGTGGTGAAAAAACCCGTTTGGCCATGATCAAACTCCTCTTGCAGCCGGTCAATTTTCTGATTCTCGATGAACCGACCAACCACTTGGATATGAAGACCAAGGACATCATCAAAGATGCGCTCAAGGCCTTTGACGGTACGCTCATCTTGGTATCCCACGATCGAGACTTCTTGGATGGCTTGGCCAGCAAGGTCTTTGAATTTGGCAACAAGCGGGTGCGCGAGCATTTTGAAGATATCAACGGATTCTTGAGAAACAAGAAACTTGAAAACTTACGCGAAGTGGAGCGCAAGTAATCGGATCTACAGACGGCATAAAAAAAAGCAATTCTTTCGAATTGCTTTTTTTGTTTGGGTGATTTGGACTTAGCGGGCGTAGTTCACGGCTCGCATTTCGCGAATCACCGTCACCTTGATTTGTCCAGGGTACTGCATTTCCTTTTCGATCTTTTGGGAAATATCGAAGGAAAGCTGACCTGCCTTCTGATCGTCCACATTGTCTGCATCGACTAGGATTCGCAACTCTCTACCTGCCTGCATGGCGAAGCATTTGTTGACTCCGTCAAAGTTCAAGGCGAGTTCCTCCAATTCTTTCAGACGCTTCACATAGCTATCCATGATTTCTCGACGTGCACCTGGACGTGATCCGGAAATTGCATCTGAAGCCTGTACAATAGGCGATATCATGGAAGTCATTTCGATTTCATCGTGGTGAGCACCGATGGCATTGCAAATTTCTGGATGCTCCTTGTAGCGCTTGGCAAGTTCCATCCCCAAGAGTGCGTGCGGCAATTCCTGCTCTTCAGGCCATACCTTACCGATATCGTGGAGAAGGCCTGCACGCTTCGCGAGCTTGGCGTTGAGCCCCATCTCTGCAGCCATAGTGGCGGAGAGCTTGGCCACTTCTCTGGAGTGCTGAAGCAGGTTCTGTCCATAAGACGAACGGAAACGCATACGACCTACCATCTTGATCAATTCAGGGTGCAATCCATGAATTCCCAAATCGATGCAGGTACGCTCCCCGATTTCCACAATTTCCTCTTCGATGTTTTTCTCTGTCTTGGCCACGACCTCTTCGATACGTGCCGGGTGGATACGTCCATCCTGTACCAAACGGTGAAGGGAAAGGCGTGCAATCTCTCTTCTCACCGGATCAAATCCAGAGATGATGATTGCTTCTGGGGTATCGTCTACGACAATTTCCACACCCGTAGCCGCTTCCAGCGCACGAATATTTCGACCTTCTCTACCGATGATTTTTCCTTTGATGTCGTCGCTCTCAATGTTGAATACGGACACACAGTTTTCCACTGCATGCTCGGTAGCGGTACGTTGGATGGTGTCCAAAACGATCTTCTTGGCCTGCTTGGTGGCAGTCAATTTGGCCTCGTCTAAGATGTCCTTGATTTGGGAAGAAGCCTTGCTTTGCGCCTCTTCGGTCAGCATGGTAACCAATTGCTCTCTCGCCTCTTCTCTGCTCAAGCCCGCAAGCTTTTCCAAGTCTGCAATGCGCTGATTGGTGACACGATCTAGCTCTTCTTTCTTCACTTGAACAGCATGCAATTGAGCTGTCAAGTTTTCTTTCTTGGAGTCGAGTTCCGCCTCTCTTCGCTTGACATTTTCTTGTTCTTTTGCCACCTGCTGCTGCAGTTGCTTCACCTTATTTTCGTTGGTGATGATCAAGTTTTTCTTGTTATTGGTCTCCTCATCAAACTCCGCCTTGAGCTTAAAAAACTTTTCTTTTGCCTCAAGCATGCGGTCTTTTTTGATGGTTTCCGCGGTCAATTCCGCTTCTCGGAGCATGGATTTAATCTTCTCCTTGGTCTCCCCAATCTGTTTGCTTTGTTTATTTTTGAATACGAAGCCAGATAGAACGGCTCCTCCACCTAGCCCTGCAAGGGCCGCTAGGATGGAAAATAAAAGTACGTTTGCCATAGTAGTGAATATATATAAGGTTCACCTACCGGCTCCAGAATCATCAAAATGAAAGGGACTTACTCCTAAACAGCCTTGGCAAGCAAGGCCGAAATATGGACAAGACTGCGCTCTATTTGCTCGCTGTCTTCCGCATTTCCAGCATTGGTCTCAAGGGATTCCACCATGCAATCAAAGGCCACCATGGCCAATAGATCGGTGGAATCATCCAAGCCAAACTCGGATTTATACTTTCTTAACTTCTCATTGATCACTCGTCCTGCATGGCGGATTTTGCCCTCATCTTCAGGCTTTACGCGCATGGGATATTCCCGGTCTCCGATTTTTACTTTTATGGCTAATGTTTCCATGTTATTCGGATAGGTGGGTAATCAACTGATCGATTTCTTGTATATAGGAATTGATTAAGTCACTCATTTCGACGGTATCCTCAGGGCTTACCGGTCGGTTGTCCACAATGTTACTAATTTTAATCTTATTTTTAAAATGGTCGAGGGCGACTTCCTTCTCCTGGACCTGGGCTTCAAGCTCCGCCAAACGGGCATTTAAGCGCTCATTTTCAGCAGTCAAGGCTTCTACCTTTTTACTTACCTGTACAGAAAGTTTTTCAAGTTTTTGTAATTCTTCTTGAATCATAACTTAGCTTCGGATGATGGCCCCCACTTGATTTTGAAAGGCATGAATCAAGTTACTCATT
>JAXISU010000126.1:0-5639 GCA_034680425.1 Cyclobacterium sp. | reverse complement strand
GACATCCCATCCAATTCAAATCGATCCGAAAAAGTACGGGTTTCCTGTCCAGGAAGCGTGATTTTACAACTTCCATGCCCTTCAAAAAGTGCAGTTTGGATGGAGTCGGCCAATCGAAACTGGTTGTCTTCTACTTCTTTCTGTACCGTCAAGCGGTCGATTAATATTTCATAGTTCCCTTTTTCGATTTTTGGCAGCGCCAAAATCTCTTCCAGGGCCAGCACTTCGCCATCTCGCAACACGCGGGTGTAGCCTTTTTGAAGCAAGAGTTCGAGTTCTTTTTCGAGTTTTCGATCCCCCGAAGGTTGCAGGGGGCAAGAGATCATCACTTTGGACTCCTCCTCAAAGGAATGTACAAAGTCCACGATGTCACTTACGGTATGGTGCTTGACCTCTTTTCCGGATATCGGAGAATAGGTTTTGCCCACACGAGCAAAGAGGAGTTTGAGGTAATCGTAGATTTCGGTGGTCGTCCCTACCGTAGAGCGGGGATTTTTGGTGCTCACCTTTTGCTGGATGGCAATGGCCGGAGCCACCCCCTTGATGTACTCCACCTCGGGCTTTTCCATCCTGCCCAAAAACTGTCGCGCATAGGAGCTCAAACTCTCCACATACATGCGTTGCCCCTCGGCAAAAAGCGTATCAAAGGCCAAGGAGGACTTGCCTGAGCCAGACAAACCCGTGATGACCACAAAGGCATTTCTGGGAATGGCCACACTGAGGTGCTTCAGGTTGTTGACCTGCGCATTTTTAATCAAAATAAAGTCCTTCGGATCGAGGGAATCAATGTCTTGGGTGACCGGGGTACTGGGCAACTTCATAAAGCGCAATTTAGTAATCAAACCTGGCAACTGCAGGAAAAGTTAATTCTTTGCCACAAATTTGAGGGGAAGGAACCTAAATTAACCTGCGGCATAGGTTTTCGCTCTCAAATTTATCCTTTTCTTCGCATCATGGATTTCGAACTACTCCGTACCGGACTGGCAGAAGGGCTGCAGCAACTCAGTTGGCTGGAAGCGTTTGCCGTCTTGATGGGGATTACTTCGGTGTATTTTTCCACGAAGCAACACATTTGGGTGTACCCCACAGGCATCGTATCCGTGCTCATCTACGTGTGGATTTGTTTTGACTATGGGCTCTATGCAGATATGGGCATCAATGCCTATTACTTTGGCATGTCCGTCTATGGCTGGTACCTCTGGACACATCCCCAAGAAAAGCAGGATACCCTTCCCGTCACCTGGCTAGACGGCAAAGGATGGGTTTTTTCACTCCTGATTTTTGCGTGTTCCTTTCCGCTATTAGCCTGGGCCTTACTTCAGTTTACGGATAGTACGGTACCCTATTGGGACTCCTTCACCACTGCTTCGGCCTTTGTGGCCATGTGGTTGATGGCGAAAAAAAAAGTGGAGAACTGGATTTTTTGGATTTTGACGGACCTGGTATCTATTTCCCTCTATTTTCACAAAGGACTTTTGTTAACTTCCTTTCAGTACCTTTTTTTCACTGGCCTCGCCATTGCAGGTCTCCTGACTTGGATCAAAGCTTCCAAAGCCCATGCCTAAGCGAATTTTAATTTTGGGCCCTGAGTCCACGGGCAAGAGCACGTTAGCCGAAAAGTTGGCCAAGCACTTTGCGGAGCCTTGGGTACCTGAAGTGGCTCGGGAGTACTTGGAAAAGCTAGACCGCCCTTATGCCTACGAAGACCTTCTTCAAATCGGCATGCAACAAATGCAGCTGGAGGATGAGCTGGCGATGCAAGCGAAACACTACCTCTTCTGTGATACCGACCTTCGCGTGATTCAGGTCTGGTCTCAACACCGCTATGGAAAAGTAGATCCTCGGGTGCTGGAGGAAGCCGCTCGACGAACCTACGACCTAATTCTTCTTTGTGCTCCCGACCTTCCTTGGCAGGCAGATCCACTCCGAGAGCATCCAAAATTGGAGATGCGGCAGCAATTTTTTGAAATCTACCAGCAACTCAGCCATGCGAGCGGAATGCCTTGGATCCTTATTTCTGGAGATACAGACAAAAGGCTGAGCACTGCCATCCAGGCGGTAGGCTCTTTGAAAAAGGAGTAAAACCGGTTTACCTGCCTGTGGATAACCGTTTATTTTTCCGAAGAATGTTTGGTGATAAATCGGAAGGTTGCCTCAAAGGCCTTGACCCAGTTTTGGTGAAGTAAAAATGCATGCACCTCATCCGGGAAGACCAGTTGCTCTACTTCCACTCCCTGCTTCCGCAACACTTCTGCCAGCTCCACACTTTCGGAAAAGAGCACGTTGCGGTCGTCATCCCCATGGATAAGCAATACGGGATCCTTCCAGTTTTCCACACGAGCCATAGGAGAGGAGCGAAAGGCCAGATCGGCCATTTCTGGAAATTTCTCAGGAGCATACCAAGAAGCAAAGACGGGAATGTCGTTGTTCCAATTGTGGACTCCATGGATGTCGACGCCTACGTGGAACTTTTCGGGCGCCTGAGTTAGTGCATGTGCGGTCAAGTATCCTCCATAGCTGCCTCCCCATGGAGCAATTCTGCCTGCATCCACATCGGATCGAGCAGCCAAATAGTCTGCTGCTGCCAAGACATCCTGCACCTCGCTAGCACCTCCTGCTCCGAAGTTTTTCTCCTCCCTGAAGTCCATCCCATAGCCGATGCCACTGCGGTAATTGAGCGTCAAGGCAATGTAGCCCTGGGATGCAAAATACTGTTGGGCGCCGTAAGTGTGGGAATAGTACAGGCCATAGTTGTAGCCCAAAAGCATCTGCCTGCGGCTACCTCCGTGCATAAAAATGACGGCAGGGTATTTTTTCTTGGGATCGTAGTTTGGAGGTAAAAACAACTGAGCGGAAGTTTTGTAACCATCTTTTGCGGTAAGGGTAATTGCCTCCGGTTTGCTGAAGGTCTTTGGAAATTCCTTGGGGAAGCGTGCTTCTGCAAGCTTTTTACTGCTTCCTGATAGGTGAACTGTAGGCCAGCCGGGTTGATTCCAGTTGGACTCAAAACATGCCCATCCCTTCTCCACCGCTACGGGAGCCCAAGAGATGCTTTCTGGATTCGAAAGAAGTCGCATCTCCAGTGTGGATAAGTCGAGCAGCGACACCTGACGTCGGTCAATATTTCCAATGTTGTGGGTCACGAGCAGGTCTTTTTTGGTGTAGGAAGTTTGCACCCATTCCACTTGCCCTTCACCAGCAGTCAGGTGCTTTACCTGCTTTGTTTTTGGGTTGACGGCATAGAGCTGCATCCAGTTATTTTTTTCCCAAGGAAAGACAAGTTGTCCGTCGGGTGTCCACCAGAGGCGCTCAGAGGATGCTGGGAGGTCATCTACCATCACGGAGCCGTCGCCTTGATCTGCCCGCCACACTTCCTTTGCCGTCATAGTTGCGAGCTGAAGGACGCGGATACTCCAGGGATTGGCTTCGGTCAGCGAGGTGAAGGGGAGATGATTTAGGATGTTGGGTACACGCAAGTAGGCGAGCTGGGTTCCATCTGGGCTCCAGGCGGGGTAGCTGTCGTGGTCCAAACTGGCTTCTGGAAAGTGGAGGCTCTTGTTCGCAAAATTCCAAAGGCCCACAAAAGAATGGTCGGTGCGTGCCGACACAAAGGCCAGGTAGCTACCATCTGGAGAAAAGGCCAGGTTAGAGGAAGTACCTCTAGCAATAAATAGGGGCTTGCCTGTTTGCCCACTGCTGTCGGACAGAGCCTTTAAGTATACTTCTCCTCCTTGCAAAAATGCGACTTGATTGCCGTCTGGGCTAAATACGGGGGATGCTCCCAAGGAAAACTCCCGACTTTTTCCCGTTTGGAGCTGGATCAAATGAATCTTCTTTTGTGTGTTTTCCTGAAGCTGGGCAGGATTGGCCGCATAGCCCGAGGAGTTTTTTGGGTTTCCGCGAACTACCAGCAAGGTGCTCCCATCGGGAGAAAAAACCAAAGGCCCCAGATCCACTCCTTGATCTCCCCTGTATTGCGTCAGCTGTTGCGCCTCATAAGCTGGGGCTTTGGCATAAAATACATTGCGCTCCCCTTTGTCGTTGAGCACCCAGGCCAAGGCCTTGCCATCCGCAGATGCAGTCATGTGGGTAGGAAATGCGGCCGACAAGTAGTCTCCTAGTTGCTGGGCCATCCCCTCGAGGGAGCAAAAAAGAAGCGAAAAGAGAAGGATATAATTTTTCATGGGAGCAGGTTTTGGTAAAAGGTACAAATTCTCTTTTATTTCCAAAAAAAACCGAGATGCGACAGCTGGCTTTAGCCTTAGTTTCTATCCTAGTAGTGTGGAGCACCGCAGCGGTGGCCCAACAGAAAAAGCTTGTTTTCATTATTCTAGATGGGATTCCGGCTCAGGATTTGGAGCGTGTAGCCACTCCCAACTTGGATCAAGTTATCCAAAAAGGCGGCTATGCGCGTGCTTTCAGCGGAGGCCAAAAAGGAGGATATTCCGAATCTCCTACCATTTCTGCCGTCGGCTACAATTCAATTTTGACAGGCACTTGGGCACACAAGCACCAGGTTTGGGGCAATGGAATCGAATCCCCCAATTACCAGTACTGGACGATTTTCCGCTACCTGCGCGAGGCTCGCCCAGATGCGAAGTTGGCTATTTTCTCCACCTGGCAGGACAATCGGACCAAGCTCCTGGGAGAAAATCTCCCGCAAACCAACTACCTCCAGTTGAACCAGTCTCTGGATGGCCTGGAACTGGATACGCTGCGCTACCCCCACGATGCCCAGTCGGACTATATTCACCAAATTGACCAAAAAGTGGCCGAGGAGGCCGCAACCTATCTCGCTACCCAAGGGCCGGACTTGACCTGGGTGTATCTCCAATACACGGATGACATGGGGCACAAATTTGGGAGAGGTCCCGCAATGGATGCCGCCATCCAAAAATCAGATGCGCAAGTAGGCTTGATTTGGCAGGCCGTTCAGCAGCGGCAGAAAAAAGGCGAGGATTGGCAGCTCTGGGTCACTACCGACCATGGGCGCAAGGAGCCCGAGGCCAAAGACCATGGTGGACAGAGTGAGGCGGAACGGGAAGTGTGGATTGCTTCTAGCGCCAGCGGCTTGAATGCCCATTTTTCCGCTGGAAAAGCGGCTCAGGTGGACCTGCTCCCTTCATTTTTTCGCTTTTTCAACCTGGTCGTTCCAGAGCATCAGGAACGAGAATTGGATGGAGTTCCCCTGACAGGATCGATTTCACTGAGCAGCTTGACTTTGGTCGGTAAGGGGAAAAACCAACTGCTTACCTGGATTCCAGGAATGCAATCCGAAACGCTATCTGTCTACTGGAGTCCCACAGATCACTTTAGGGAAGGTGGCCAGGATGAGTATTTTTATCTAGGGGAGGTGCCTTCCGATGCAAAGCAGTATGCCCTTCCCTCCGAGTTTGGCAAAAAGGCTTTCTTCAAGGTGCTGGTGGTTGGGAAATACAATTCGGCAAATACGTGGAGGGTGTCGGGGAAACACAAATAGAAAAAGTAAAAAAGGCTGTCTTGAATAGAAGAAAATCCCCCTTGCCCCCTTTCAAGGGGGAATCACACCCCTGCATCCATTAAATATTAATTAAGAAATTTACTTTTTGAATAACTGTCTCTGTTTAAGGACCAGGTGGTGCTACTCCCCCTTTACAAAG
>JAXISU010000125.1:0-5661 GCA_034680425.1 Cyclobacterium sp. | reverse complement strand
TCGTGGATTGTCCTGGATAGGCAAAGCGAAGCGAATTGGTTTGTAGCAACATAAAATCCAAGTTCTTGGCGGATGAATAGGCTTCAACAGCAACTCATCAGTCAAGTCAAAGTTAATTTTTTAGGTCTACAAATTGCTGACCTTTTTGAACGGAAACGAAGAATTATATTTTTTGTCCCCTTGCTGACACAAAAAGTAGCGAAAATCATTCCTCGAATTTGGAGAAAAGGGAAAGTGTAGGTACTCGAATCTAAGGTGCCCCCAAAAATCGAGTAGAATGTTGCTTTTTTCTTTTGAAGGGGGGGTGCTTTCTTCTATTTTTGTGCAAAACAATAATCAGCGCATCATGAGTGTACTAGTCAATAAAAATTCAAAAGTTATCGTTCAGGGCTTCACAGGAACTGAAGGCTCTTTTCACGCCCAGCAAATGATCGAGTACGGCACCCAAGTTGTTGGGGGCGTGACTCCAGGCAAAGGCGGAACGCTGCATTTGGAAAGACCCGTGTTTGATTCGGTAGAAGATGCCGTACAAAAGACTGGTGCAGATACTTCCATTATTTTTGTGCCCCCTGCATTTGCAGCGGATGCCATCATGGAAGCAGCTGATGCAGGCATCAAAGTGATCATCGCCATCACGGAAGGAATTCCAGTGGCAGACATGATGCGTGCCAAACCTTACATGAAAGAAAGAGGATGCATCCTGATCGGCCCTAACTGTCCAGGAGTAATCACTCCAGGCGAAGCGAAAGTAGGAATCATGCCGGGTTTTGTATTCAAGCAAGGAAGAATCGGCATTGTATCCAAGTCAGGAACCTTGACCTACGAAGCAGCTGACCAAGTGGCTAAGGCTGGTCTTGGTGTATCTACCGCCATCGGTATCGGTGGTGACCCAATCATTGGTACTTCGACCAAGCAAGCAGTAGAACTTTTGATGAACGATCCAGAAACGGATGCGATCATCATGATCGGTGAGATTGGTGGAAATTACGAAGCTGAAGCAGCGCGTTGGATCCGTGAAACAGGCAATAAGAAGCCGGTAGTAGGCTTTATTGCTGGACAAACAGCCCCTCCAGGCCGTAGAATGGGTCACGCAGGTGCCATCATCGGTGGTGCTGACGATACTGCAGCCGCAAAAATGCGTATCATGCGCGAAAACGGAATCTTGGTAGCTGAATCTCCAGCTGAGATTGGAGCAACCATGGCCAAAGCCCTTGGGGTAACTGCTTAATCCAAATTTATACGGGTCCAAAACCCTTCTCAATGCCTCAGGGATTTCTCTGAGGCATTTTTTTTATCCCTTCAAACGCGGTTTTTTCAATAATTCATATTTTTTGTTTTTAAACTAAACTTCTTTAATTTTTTTACTAAAGTATTCGGTTTTAGTTCCAAAGTTTTTTAGATTTGATTAACCCATACTCCGCTCTCTTTTCTTAAAAGAGACCCTTTTATGGGACGTTCTCGTTTTATCCTTCAACGACTGTTCTCATGCATGCAACCCCTCAGTTTTCCGAAGTAGAAAAGGCTTTTTTGGCAGAATCTGGTGTCACAAAAATGACTACCCAGCTCCCTTACCTCTTGGTAGACAATTTCCCCAAGCTAGGCCTGCTAACCGCTTGCCGCTTTCTGGAGTGGGTAGCAGCTAATCCCGAAGGCGTGGTCAGTCTACCCACGGGCAAGACACCGGAATACTTTATCAAATGGACCCAGTTTCTACTTGAAAACTGGGATACCAAAAAGGGCAAGGAGGTTCGCGAAAAATACGGTTTGGCCAATACAAAAAAACCTAGCCTCCAGGAACTCACCTTCGTGCAAATCGATGAGTTTTACCCCATTTCTTCCAAGCAGCACAACAGTTTCTACGATTACGTCAACAAGTTTTACCTCAGCGGATTTGGGCTATCGAAAGAAAAAGCCATCCTAATCAACTCGGATGAAATCCCCTTGGCAGAAGGAAAACGCTTCAACAAGATTTTCCCCGACCTAAAAGTAGACCTCAGCCTTCGCTTCAGAGATCCCGTGAATGAGTTGGAGCAACTCCAGCAAACCTCCATTTACCTCATCGACCAGTGGTGTGGAGAATACGAGCAACGCATCCGCGCAAAAGGCGGAATTGGCTTTTTTCTAGGTGGCATAGGGCCTGATGGACACATCGCCTTCAATACGCGAGGATCGCACCCCTACTCGGTGACCCGTCTTACCGAAACCAACTTTGAAACCCAAGCCGTCGCAGCAGGAGATTTGGGCGGCATCGAGATTTCCGCCAACCGATTGGTGATCACTATTGGTTTGGACACCATCGTCTACAATCCCAATGCGGTGGGTATCGTCATCGCTGCGGGTGAAGCCAAAGCCGGGATTGTTCGGGACTCCTTGGAGTCTAGCCCTACTACTCAATACCCTGCGACTATTCTACAAAAACTCACCCAAGGTCGGTTTTACTTGACCCGAGGCGCAGCAGTTAAACTTACCGACTCCATCGATGCCTATTATTCAACAGGTACCTGGACTTTTGAAAAAACGGAGCGTGCGGTCATCGAACTTTGCAAAAAGAAGAACACCTATGGGCACCGACTCAAGCTGGAAGATTTGAAGTCAGACCCCTATTGCAAGCAAATCCCTGGTCTATCCGAAGATACCGTCAACCAGGTGATCCAAAGCATTTCCTCCAAAATATCCAAGGGCCTGGAGCAGGAGCAAAACGAAGTACTCCTTCACACCGGACCACACCACGACGATATTTCCTTGGGGATCCTACCCCACATCACCAACCAACTGCACGACCCAAGCAACGAAGCGCACTTCTCAGTCCTTACCTCGGGTTTTACAGCTGTGACCAACCGATTTGTGATCGATACCTTGCTCCTTACCAAGAAATTATTGGATGAGGGAAAAATCCAGATGACCAATTACGAGGACTTTTTTGAGGTAGGCTATAGCCTGAAAACGGACAAGGACGTGTACCATTTCTTGACCAATGTAGCCTCGGAAAATGCCGCTGCCCGATCAAGAGGACTTTGCCATCGGGTAGTGCGGGCACTCTGTATCGTTTGGGAGATTAAGAACAAAGAGCAGCTGCGCGAAACCATCAACGAGGTGCTTAGTATTTTGAAGAATTCCTACGATGGCGAAAAAAATCCTCCCAAAATTCAAAAGTTGAAAGGGATGATTCGTGAGTTTGAAGAAGAATTGGTTTGGGCACACTTTGGCGTGCAAGTGAAAAATGTACACCACCTCCGACTTGGTTTTTATACGGGAGATATTTTCACCGAGCAGCCAGACAAAACCCGCGATGTGGAACCCATCGTGGACATGCTTCGAAAGATCAAACCGACCAAATTGAGTCTTACGCTAGATCCAGAAGGGTCAGGACCGGACACCCATTACAAGGTCCTGCAAGCCACTGCCGCCGCAGTCAAAAAATGGTCCGAAGAAACCGATACCAGCCAGCTCCGCATCATTGGCTACCGAAATGTATGGTTCAAGTTTGAGCCACATGAAGCGAATGTCATAGTGCCTGTTTCCCTAGGCGACATGGCCGTGATGGAAGACTCCTTTGCCAATTGCTACCTAAGCCAGGTCAAGGCTTCCTTTCCGAGCTATTCCCACAATGGAAAGTTTAGCACAGTCGCCAAGCGCACCTGGGTAGGTCAGCTCAATGACATCCAATTGCTGCTCGGCAAAAATTACTTCTACCAGCACGAGCACGCCAAGGTTCGTGCAAGCCATGGCTTGATTTTCTTCCGAGACATGAATGTAGATGAGTTTTTGGCTACAGCCCGAGAACTCGAAAAATCCATCGAAGGCATGCTCTAACAAGCAGCTTTACTTATCCAATTTGACCACCTGATTTTCAAGTCCTCTGTGAGGAAGTCAGGTATTTTCAATCCAATTAATCCTTTTTTTTCGAATGGAACACGTAATTCTAGGCATCGACATTGGCGGCACCAGCATCAAGGCTGGGGTGCTGGTATCGGGTCATCTCCAAGACATCCAAAGCATACCCACGCCTGCACTAGAAAGCCAGGAGGTGATTTTGGAAGCCTTGGCTACTTTTATTGAAAGTTACCTCCCCTACTCCTTTGAAGGAATCGGAATCGGGATTCCTGGATTGGTGGACCCGAAGGAAGGCATTGTCTTGGGATTGGCCAATATTCCCTCCTTTCAGCATGTAGAATTACGGAAGTTTTTGACGGCTCGCTTTGGGAAGCCTGTTTACATCAACAATGACGCGAATTGCTTTGCGCTGGGAGTACACAAATTTGGTGTTGGCAAAGGATTCCAAAATCTCGTGGGCATCACCCTAGGTACTGGAGTAGGTGGTGGGATTATCATCCACAACAAGCTGTATTCCGGCGTCAATTCTGCCGCCGGAGAATGGTGTGGCGCTTCCTACTTAGATATGACCTTTGAGGATTATTGCAGTGGTAAATTTTTCAATCGCGTGTACCAAAGTCGTCCTAAGGCCCTGGCAAAACTAGCGCAGGAAGGAGATCTGGTAGCCTTGCAGGCATTTGATGAATTTGGAACCCATGTGGGAGAACTGCTCAAAGTGATCCTTTTTTCCCTTGCTCCCGAAGCGATCGTCTTGGGTGGTTCCATCCGGAAGACCTACCCTTTGTTTGAAAAGTCCATGCGGGCCACTCTGCAGAATTTCCCCTATACATCTGTCTTGGCCAAGCTTCAGGTACTCGTTTCGGATCTAGATGAAACAGCCATCCACGGAGCAGTAGCCCTAGTAGATCTTCAACCTGAGGCTGTTTCTGCGGTAATGGACAAAGCCTAAAAAAAATCCAGCTTAAACTCCTCTACCTGACTCCTTCAATGGAATCGTAGTAAGGTCTTGAATCTGTATGGGTTTTCCTTGTTCAATGGAGTGCCTCGCCGCAATTCCAATCAGGCAGGACATGGCTCCATCCCGGCTCCCTGCGGACTGTCGCCAAGGGTCGGCCTGGTTGGGGTCAAGAAAAAGTTTGTCTTTGAGTCTCGTATCACCGCCACCATGCCCACCAGCTCCATGAGGAACAGGAATGAGGGTTCTCTCCCCGAAATTCTTGACCAGCACCAATTCATCCTCATTCTTTTCCTCCCAGGGCTGACTTTCCTTGATCCAGGCTTCGAGTCTCCCCTCGGTTCCATTAAAGGCAATTCGGTAGCCTTCGTAAGGGGAATAGGTCGTCAGTGAATAGCTCACCTGAACCTTATTTTTGTAACGGATCTGAACCGCCATTTTATCAAAGCTGTCAATTTCTTCGCGAAATACACATCCATCCCGTAAGTAGCCATCGTATTTTTCGTTGTCCACATACAGCTTGGTGAGGTATTCATTCTTCGTAATGTCCCAGTAAAAATCACAGGAAGAAGCATGGGGGCATCCTCTACAGGACTTGGATCGAAAAGGACCATTTTTTCCATAAAATTCAAGGGAGCCGTAAGCAAAAACTTCTTCCGGGTCTGAGTTTAACCACCAGTTGAGTAGGTCAAAATGATGAGAAGCTTTATGTACCAGCAGGCTTCCACTGTGGGCCTGGATGCCATGCCAACGCCGAAAATAATCTGCTCCATGGGAGGTGTCTAGGTACCAATGAAAATCCACCGATGTCACTTTGCCAATGGCTCCTTCCTGCAGGAGTTCATAGAGTTTTTGACGGTGGGGAGAGTAGC
>JAXISU010000124.1:0-5672 GCA_034680425.1 Cyclobacterium sp. | reverse complement strand
TCCTCCTAGCTTTAGGAGCGTACGAAGGCTACAAGAAAGGTCTCTTGATGAGTATTGTCGGGATCTTTGGCTTTGTGCTAGCCATTGTGCTCGGCATTTACTTCATGGAGTTTGTAGGCAATTGGTTGGCTTCAGAAACCGACCAAGAGGCTTTAGCACTTCCAATAATTGCTTTTTTGCTGATTTTTTTTGGCACCCTTTTTCTGATCAATATCGCTGGCCGGGCATTAAAAAAAATGCTAGGACTAGTCCTCCTAGGTGGTCTAGACAGCCTCGGAGGAGCAGTGCTAGGCATTGTGCGAACTGGGTTTTTTATCAGTTTGCTGGTTTGGGTTTTGGGAAAACTGGAACTGGAATCACTTAAAAAATGGCAAACCGATAGTGAGTATCTGGCCTTCATCGAACCCCTTACCCCAGAAATCCTTGAATTATTAGACCCTATTCTGCCTTCCGTCAAAGAAGCGAGCCAAGAGTTGATTCAAAAGATTGAGGGAGACACAAACTAAAAAAGGCTTTCTCTCGAGAAAGCCTTTTTTTTTGTAGAGTTCATTAATTTACCTTAAATCAATCACTTCAATTCCAGGATATTTTTTAAGATCGAAGGTGAAGTAACTCAAGGGAAGGCTGGGTGCAGCTTTCAAGTTTTTGAAGGAATAGGTAAATACGCCACCCTGCCCATCGAGCATTTCCCATCCCAATAGTTGCTGAGTCGCTTTTTCAATGAGCAAGCGAACCTGCTTGAAAGGGGCATTGGATTTCAACGCGGTTAATTCCACCGTGGAAATAGGCTTTCCTTGATACGTTTTGTCTGCCAAAAGCTTGTAGTTAAATCCAGATTGGTACAGGGTATAAATATTGGAAGGGGTCAACTCGCCCTCCATCCCTGCCGCATCGTTGATGGTAACCTCTTTGTATCCACCTGTTTGGATAAAGGTCCAGACGGTCTTGCCGTCGTTGTAAATTTCTTGATCAGGAAGCTTGAGGCGGTACTTATCGCCCAATACTGCTACTTCTCCACTCTGCCGATCACCTGTTCCGGCTTCATCTTGGAAGGTATATTCAAAACTAGCAGTAAAGCCCTTCATGCTTTGAAATTTTTGGCTCATGGCATCCAAGACTACTTTTGCCTTGGGGTCTTTTTGAGCTTGGCTTGGAGCCGCAAAAAAGCAGGAAGCTAAAAATGCAAAAAAAAGAATTCTACAATTCATGGAATGGTCTGCCGTAATCAATAAGCATCGCTTACAAACTACTCAATAACCGTTCCAAACTTACTTCGTCCTGGATTAAAACCTCCCGAGCCTTGGATCCTTCAAAAGGCCCAACCACTCCTGCAGCTTCTAGTTGATCTATAATTCTACCAGCTCGATTGTATCCTAGCTTCAACTTTCGCTGAATCAAAGAGGTACTCCCTTGTTGGTGCAACACAATCAGACGAGCTGCCTCGTCAAACAATGGATCTCGATCAGACAAGTCTATGTCCGATCCAGAGCCTTCCCCATCTTCCCCAACATATTCTGGAAGTAAATAGGCAGAGGAATAGCCTTTTTGCTCACCAATCCAGTCGCAAACTGCATCTACCTCTGGGGTATCTAGGAAGGCACACTGGATACGGGTCATTTCAGAACCTACCGAAAGTAGCATGTCTCCCATTCCAATCAATTGATCTGCCCCTCCAGCATCCAAAATGGTGCGTGAGTCAATCTTGGAAGTAACACGGAAAGAAAGTCGAGCCGGGAAGTTTGCCTTGATCACACCCGTAATCACGTTTACGGAAGGACGCTGTGTAGCCACCACCAAGTGAATCCCAATGGCTCGAGCGAGCTGCGCCAAGCGCGCAATAGGCGCTTCAATCTCCTTGCCCGCCGTCATCATCAAATCCGCCAACTCATCGATGACCAGTACGATGTAGGGCATGAAGTAATGTCCATTTTGCGGGTTCAACTTCCGTGCAACAAACTTGGCATTGTACTCCTTCAAATTACGTACCCCCGCTTCTTTGAGCAAGGTGTAGCGGTTGTCCATCTCAATACACAAGGAATTGAGTGTGTGGATTACTTTCTTGGTATCCGTGATGATCGCCTCCTCCGCACCAGGGAGCTTGGCAAGGAAATGCCGTTCAATCTTGTTGAAAAGGGTCAATTCCACCTTTTTCGGATCGACCAAGACAAACTTCAGCTGAGAAGGGTGCTTTTTGTAGATCAGAGAAGCCAAAATCATGTTGAGTCCTACCGACTTTCCTTGACCCGTCGCACCAGCCATCAACAAGTGTGGCATCTTGGCCAAATCGGCGACGAACACTTCGTTGGAGATGGTTTTACCCAAAGCAATCGGCAAGTCCTTATCGGACTTCATGAATTTTTCAGTTCCTAGCACCGCGCGTGCAGGCACTAGTTCTCGGTTTTTGTTGGGTACCTCAATGCCTATGGTGCCTTTACCAGGGATAGGCGCAATGATTCTAATGCCTAAGGCAGCCAAACTCAAGGCGATGTCATCTTCCAAATTTTTGATCTTGGAAATTTTCACCCCAGGGTTAGGTACAATTTCATACAGGGTGACGGTAGGACCAATGGTCGCTTGAATGCCTTGAATGCCGATCTGGAAATTCTCCAAAGTCGTCACAATCTTGTCCTTGTTTTCTTCAAGTTCCTGACGCGATACGGTGACCTTCTTCACATCGTATTCGTTGAGCAAGTCAATCGTCGGATACTTGTATCGGGGTAGGTCTAAGGTCGGATCGTAGGGATCCAAATTTTCCACCTCTTCAGCAGTCTTTTCTTCTTCAGGGCCCTTTTGTACGGTGAAATTCCCATCTCTGAGTACCACCGGCTCGTTTTCATCCTCCAGCAAATTTACCTGAGGCACATCGAAAAGATCCTCTTCCAAGTCATCTGTCACTAGTAAAGGAGGTGTAGCAGGTGCTACAGGCTCATCCACCAAACTGAATTCTACCTTATCCCCAGCCATGGGCAGGCTAGGATCGTCTGATTTTACTTCCCACTCGGACCCATCATCTTCAATCTCTTCCTCCGATCCAGAGGTGCCAAAAGGGGAAGGAATTCCGGATTCAATCCCATCCTCAAGATTCATGTCATCCGAAGGTTTTGGTTTCGGTGCAAACCAATTGAGTTGCTGGATTCCATAAAATAGGATGATGAAAATAAATAGGGTACCCCCAATCAGGATCCAAGTTCCCATCCCTAAAAAGTCGAAGGAAAGTCTAGCCAATTCGTAGCCCAACCCTCCGGACAGAAAACTCCAATTTGAATAGCCATCCACCAGTATGCCGGCATAGCCCGTCACCAATCCAATCCAAGCGGTAAAGAAAAGCGCAAATAGCGCATAACGTGTCAAGGAATAGAGGGAGAGTTTGAAGGTCCAGCGAAAGCCTAGTAGAAACAAAAATGGCGGAAACAAGAAAGCTGCAACCCCAAACCAACGGAAGATCATCCAATGAGCTGCTTGAGCACCTAGGTAGCCCAACCAATTTTTAGACTCCTTGGCTGCATCGCGGACTGCCTGATCTGGATTGTTCATGACCAAACTCTGGTCTTGGGGTCCATTCATCAAATAGGAAGCAAAGGCCACCACCAAAAAAATGCTGATTGAAATCAAAATAATTCCAAAGGTAATCCCTACCTGCTTGGTCTCGATTTTTCCAAAGGAAAAGGAAGGCTTTTTCGGTTCCGGACTTGCTTTGGGCGCGTTTTCAGCTTTTTTTCGAAACGTATTGGTCTTGGGTGATTCAGATGCCATTTGCAGATAAAATACGGAGGTTAATGTTAGCCAAAAGTGAGAAGAATGCCAACTTACTTCGAGAATTTGAGCAGGAGACCCTTCTTGATTTTTTTGATTAAGGAAGGTCCCTCATAAATCATGCCCGAGTATACTTGAACTAGACTTGCGCCAGCTTCCAACTTCTCGATAGCGTCTTTAGCGGAGAACACACCCCCCACCCCTACAATTGGAAATGTGCCTCCAGACTGCTGGTGAAGGTAGCGAATCACTTCGGTGCTTCTTTTTTCCAAGGCTTTACCACTCAAGCCACCCGCACCGATGTTTTCCAGTTTTTGGGAATTGGTCTGCAAGTTAGATCGATCCAAGGTGGTATTGGTGGCGATTACTCCTTCTATCTGCGTCTCTCGCACAATCTCAATGATGTCATCGAGCTGTCCATTCGTCAAGTCAGGGGCGATTTTGAGTAAAATGGGCTTGGGTTGCGGATGCTTTGCATTGGCATCCTTGACCCCTAGCAATAGCTTTTTTAATGGCTCTTTTTCCTGAAGATCGCGGAGATTGGGGGTATTGGGTGAACTTACATTCACCACAAAGTAATCCACGTAGGGATGCAAGGCTTCTAGACAAATTAAGTAGTCAGAAAGCGCCTCCTCATTTGGAGTCACCTTATTCTTGCCAATATTTCCGCCTACGATGACGGAAGATTTTCTCTTTTTCAGTCGCTCAATCGCTCCCAGTACTCCGCCATTGTTGAAACCCATGCGGTTGATCAAGGCCTCGTCTTCGGGTAATCGAAATAGTCGAGGTAGAGGATTGCCTTCTTGAGGCTTGGGAGTAAGCGTACCGATTTCAATAAAGCCAAATCCCAGCATCGCCATCTCGTCAATGAGCTTCGCATCCTTGTCAAAGCCAGCTGCTAGTCCCACTGGATTTGAAAATTTCAAGCCAAATACCTCCCGCTCTAATCGAGGATCTTCCAATTGGAATAGGGATTGTAGGATGGACTTAAGTATAGGAAAATTAAATGCCCATTTGATCAGACCAAAGGTAAAGTGGTGGGCAGACTCGGGCTGCTGTAAAAAAAGAATGGGTTTGATGAGCTGCTTATACACGGGAGGATTCAGCTTGGTTTTACAAGGGATTGGGGCAAATTCGCCCGATTAATTTAGCATTTGACTGCCTAGGAAACAAAAAGAAACCGGCCCAAGGACCGGTTTCCCGAGTTTATGATTTAAGGCTGTAATTCGGCGCTTCGCGGGTTACACTCACATCGTGTGGGTGAGACTCCTTCACGCCGGCGGTAGTGATCTTGACAAACTTACCGTTTACTTGGAGGTCTTCGATGGTTTTGGTGCCACAATAGCCCATCCCTGCTTGCAAGCCTCCGACCAACTGGTACAAGACTTCTGAGACCAATCCTTTGAATGGTACCCGGCCAACAATTCCTTCCGGAACTAATTTTTTGATATTGTCTTCGGCGTCTTGGAAATAGCGATCCTTGGAGCCTGATTCCATAGCCTCTAGAGAGCCCATGCCTCGGTAACTCTTGAATTTTCTTCCTTCAAAAATGATCATCTCTCCTGGCGCTTCTTCTGTACCGGCAAGCAATGAACCAATCATGATGGAGCTCCCGCCAGCAGCGATAGCCTTCACCAAATCCCCAGAATAACGAATCCCTCCATCGGCAATCACAGGTACGCCGGTACCTTTCAAGGCCTCCGCGCATTCAAATACCGCAGAAAGCTGAGGTACACCCACACCTGCAATGATGCGGGTAGTGCAAATGGATCCAGGTCCTACCCCTACTTTCACTGCATCTGCACCTGCCTTGGCAAGGGCAAGGGCTGCTTCAGGAGTAGCAATATTGCCTACAATCACTTCCAAGTCTGGGAAGGTTGCCTTGATTTTGCGGCAAGTATCCATCACCCCTTTGGAGT
>JAXISU010000123.1:0-5675 GCA_034680425.1 Cyclobacterium sp. | reverse complement strand
TTCGGCTGTGATTCCACAAGCGCTTTCTCAATTTCTGCTCGAAGCCCCAGAACCTGAAGAATTACGCACCTTGGTTGGTAGACATCCTGAATTGGTACTTACTGATTTTGATTTGGCAAGTTTGAAAGTGGATCGGCAATTAAAGACCCAGGAATTACTTCCTGTAATCAAGATGAAGTACAATTTTCTCACCGAAAACTTGGCTGAGGCCCAGCCTTCGCCACTTTTTGAGAACAATTACAAATGGGGAGTATCTGTCTATACACCTTTGTTTTTAAGAAAAACGCGCGGAGACTTGGGCAGTACCAAAGCCAAGATTGAAATCAAACAGACCGGTAGAAACTTAAAAGAACAACAGCTCAGAACTAAGCTTGAGACCGAACTCAACTCCTGGAAGGTGTTGAATCAACAGGTACGAACACTTACAGAAAATGTAAAAAGTTTGGAAGCACTGCTTACGGGTGAGACGAGACGTTTTGAAATCGGAGAAAGTAGTTTGTTCTTGGTGAATGCACGAGAAGTGGCTGTCTTTGATTCTAGAGTTACCCTGAATGAACTGTCAGCCATGTTGCACATTGCTTATGCCAAAACTCGTTTTGCAGCTGGACTTGGATTTGCTGAGAATTAACTGGGAAGCGTAAGGATAAGTTTGTTGTAGGCCAATTTTAAGCTTTCCTGATCTTCAAAATCAAACAAGTCTTTACTGGCAAGCATGACTTTTTCTAGTTCTGATCCTTTTGCTTCTTGAAGTTTCAAGAAATAAGAAAGCGTTTCTTCCGTGTCCTGCATTTGATGGGGAAATCTCAAATAGCCAAGGATAAGGGCGACCAATCCTTGACTGATATTGGGGGGAAAGGACCCGTTTTTTTTCAAATGAAACCGACCTATGGGTGCAAGTCTCATTTTGAATTTGGATACCGACTGGAAAGAAATCGAACGAAGTGAATGTGCTATGAAGGGGTTGTTAAACCGATCAAATACCTTAGATGCATAGTCTCGCAGCGAGTCCAAAGGTTGAGTTAGGAAGGGAAAAATTTCTTCTTCCAAAAGCAAATTTAGTTCTGCTAGCCGTGCGGGATCTTTCAGGTAGTCAGCCACTGTTTCGATTTGGAGGAGCATGCCTTTGGCCGCAAGGAAAGTATGCAACCCATTTAGAATACTGATTTTTCGTTGGGAATAGGGCAGAAGGGACTCAGTTAGCAATACTCCTTTACAATCTTTAAATGGGAGTTTGGACAGGGATTCCGCATTTCCCTCAATCCCCCAAAAAAGGTAGGGTTCTACCTGTACCGTGTAGGGGGCAGCCGAATCTTGGAGTTGCTTGGGAAATCCAGGAACAATCCGATCTACCAATGTATTGTGAAAGGTGCACTTTTGGTCTATCCAAAGCAGAAAATTGGTGGATAATTGGAATTCTTCAGCTTTTCGATGAATTAACTTCTTTAATAGATCCCCATTGTTGGGGATCAATTCGCAAGGAAGGAGAACTGTCTCCAATTCCGGTGCTTGTTCATATCGTGTGTAAAGCCATTGCGTGAGTCTCCCTATAAAGGAGCCTGGAGTTTTCTGCGTTTGGTCTTCATTTTTCCATTCCAAACCTGCTTCGGTGACATTGGAAATCAGCCAACGTAATTCGGGTTTAAGGGCAAGTGAAATGAATTGGTCGTAATCATGAGGAAGTCGGAGGCCATCCGAAATGCAGGAAATAGACTGAGTTTTTTCAATTTTCTCTCCTTCTTCGATTCCAGCCACATACACCGAATAGTCATAAGTTTGCTCCCGTAGCCCTTGAAGAGTTGTGCTGTCCGTACTTTGAACAAGACAAACGTGTAGGGAATTTCCTTTTTGATTCAGTTCCTCTATCATGGGCTCAATAAATCCACGGAGGAAATTTCCTGTTCCAAATTGGAGAACCTGTATCGAATGACTATTCATTTTTTGTTAGTTTAACTTTTCAATTTAAACACTAAAATTTATGGCAGCCTATATACTTGTTGAAGTAGCTATTCATTCCCCCTTGTTGTATGAAAAATACAAAGAAAAGACCCCTGCCAGTCTGCAAGCTTTTGAAGGAAAGTTTGTGCTTAGAGGCATGCCAGTAGAGGCTTTGGAAGGTACCTGGGATCACGATCGACTCGTATTATTGGAGTTTCCAAACCGGGAGAAGGCCTTGGCCTGGTATCATTCTGAGGCCTATCAAGAAGCCAAACAAATCCGTGATAAGGCATCTACAGCCCGTTTTTTGTTGATCGGAGAATAAACTAGCAAGTAGTGTGAAGGTTGAAATTTTGCACATCTAGTTTTAAAGAGAAACTCCTCTTTTCCAAGGGATGAAATCAAAGTTTCGTTTTTCTTCTGCCTTCGTTTGAGTTTTTCCACTTGCAACCTCAATCAACAGATCCAATAGCTTTTCTCCAGCAGTCTCCGGTGTGTCCTCCCCGGAAATAATGGTTCCCGCATTGAAATCGATTATATCTGGCATTTTTTCAGCCAACTTGGTATTGGAGGAAACTTTAATTACTGGACTGATGGGGTTTCCTGTTGGGGTACCCAAGCCGGTGGTGAAAAGAATCAAGTTAGCTCCACTACCAGCGAGGGCTGTGGTACTTTCTACGTCATTGCCTGGGGTACACAAGAGATTTAGACCGGTAGTTTTGATGTATTCTGGATAATCCAAGACATCGGAAATGGTGGAAGTGCCGCCTTTTTTTGCAGCTCCACAAGATTTGATGGCATCTGTCAGCAAGCCATCCTTGATATTGCCTGGGCTAGGATTTTTGTCAAATCCACTTCCTACTCGCTTGGCGGAGGCATTGTAGGTTTCCATCAAGTGAATAAATTTTTCCGCCAATTCTTGACTTTGGCATCTGTTAATCAACTCCTGCTCTGCTCCACACAGCTCGGGAAACTCGGATAAAATGGCTGTGCCACCCAGTGCTACGATCAAATCGGACACCTGTCCGAGCGTTGGATTCGCTGAAATCCCAGAAAACCCATCGGAACCGCCACATTCAAGGCCAATTACGAGTTTGCTTAGCGGCGCCGGTTCACGGAAGCAGCGATTGGCGATGCGCAATCCTTCCACAGTTTTTTGAACTGCCTTTGAAAGCAAATTGTGAGTCGTGCCTTCTTGTTGTTGCTCACAAATAAACACGGGCTTTTGGCAATTAAGGAGGGCAAGCTTTTCCTGTAGTATGGAAACCTGTGCATTTTGACAGCCTAGGCTGAGAACTGTGGCTCCTGCGACATTGGGATGATGGATGTATCCTGCCAGTAAGCCACAAAGAGCATCTGCATCGTCTCGAGTGCCTCCACAGCCCAGCGTATGGGTCAAAAATCGAATACCATCTACCTGTGGAAATATTCGTTCATTTTCCCAAGTGGAAGAAGTTTCCTGTAGTGGAGCCATGCTGTCTTCTATCCCTGCTAGAAGCTGCTTGATTTGACGTTCGTAGGGATTGACCTGTGCAAATCCAAGTGCATTCTCAAAAGCATCTTGAAGGAGTTTGATATTCGTGTTTTCGCAAAAAACCATTGGGAGCACCAACCAGTAATTGGCAGTTCCGACTTGCCCATCTTCCCGCTTAAATCCTAAAAATGTTTGGGTACTCCACTTCGTTACATCGGGCGCCTTTCTTGGTCTCGTCGCTTCTCCCAACTGGTATTTTTGAGTTTTATGACGAATATTTCCTACCGTGAGGGCAGCACCTGTTGCTATGCTTTGCGTGACTTCGGCTACTACGGTGCCATACATGAAGATTTCATCGCCAGGCTGAAAGTTTTGAAGTGCAAATTTATGTTTCGCTGGAACGTGTTCACGGATTTGAAGTTGGTACTGTCCTAGTTCAACCTGCTCACCAGGAGCAAGATCAGAGAGGGCAACACCCACATTGTCCAAAGAATCTAATAAAAGAGAGGTGTTATTCATCGCAATTATTTCTTATTTTGGTCAAATTAGATAAAAATTTAATTCTTCTATGAAGAAAATTGTGACCATCGGTGAAGTTATGCTTCGCCTTAGTCCTCCTGGGAATCAACGTTTTTTCCAAACGAATCAATTCGACCTTGAATTTGGAGGTTCGGAATCGAATGTAGCCGCTGCATTGGCCTATTGGGGTTTGGAGGTAAGTCATTTAACTGCATTTCCAGATCATGAAATCGGTTGGGCAGCTGCAGGCAAGCTTCGAAAATACGGCATTGATACCCGATTCATTAAGTTTATGCCAGGCCGAATGGGAGTTTATTTCCTGGAGCATGGCGCCATGCAACGAAGCTCACAAATAATTTATGACCGTGCGCATTCCGCATTTTCACAGTTTACCGGGGAAGGAATAGATTGGGATTCCCTTTTAGCTAATGTTTCCTGTGTGCATTGGTCTGGAATCACTCCAGCACTTTCTCAGGGCTGTGCAGACTTGACCCTTCAGTTCCTGCTTCAAGCCAATAACCGGGGAATACTTGTCTGTGGTGATTTAAATTACCGAAGCAATTTGTGGCAGTATGGAAAAGCACCGCATGAGGTCATGCCGAAGTTGATGGAGCTAAGTCAAGTGATGATTGCTGGAACCCGTGACTTTAATCAATGCTTGAAGGAAGATTTTGGATCTTTTCAAGAGGTAAAGCGAAAGGTATTTGATCGATTTTCAAACCTAGAGTATTTGGTTAAAACAGACCGTGTTTCGCATAGTTCTTCTTCCAATGGCTTTTCTGGAAGCATTTATACCAAGAAAAAAACCTATTCATCCAAGACTTACGAATTGACCCATATTGTGGACCGTGTAGGATCTGGTGATGCTTTTGCCGCAGGGTTGATTTATGGATTACTTCACCTGAAGCCCAAGGAAGCGATTGAATTTGCCGTAGCCGCCGGGGTATTAAAGCATAGTGTTCCTGGAGATGTATTGACCTGTACCCTTCAAGAAATTCAGGAGCTTGTGGCCGGTGAGGGAGCGGGAAAAATTAAACGATGATGCGAAATCAAAGCCCTTTTATTCAACGAATGCATGCTGCTGGGATGATGCCTATAGTTTTTCACCCCGATGAAAAAGTATGTATTGAACTGGTTCAAGCAGCCTACGCCGGTGGGGTTCGCGTGATTGAACTGGTCAACCGGGGAAAAGAAGCGAAGGCCATTTTTCCCAAACTAAAACAAGTGGTGAGCCAACTCCCAGGAATGTCTTTAGGGGCGGGAACCATCTACCATCCTGTTGAGGCGGAGTATTTTTTAGATCAAGGAGCGGAGTTTATTGTCGCTCCTGTGATGAATCCAGCCTTAGGGGAATATTGTGCCGGGGTAGGGGTGCCCTGGATTCCGGGATGCGGTACAGTATCTGAGGTCTTCTTTGCCCAGCAATTGGGCGCTGAGTTGGTCAAGCTGTATCCTGCAAACCTGTTGACGCCAGCATTTATTTCTGCGGTGCATGCTGTCATGCCTACGATTTCACTTATCCCTACTGGAGGAGTGGAACCCACCATAGAAAGTATCAAGCCTTGGTTTGACGCAGGGGCACTTTGTGTGGGAATGGGTTCGCAACTCTTTCGAAAAGAGGATATTGCGACAGGAGACTATTTGAAAATCCAACATAAAATCAAAGAAGTAATGACGCTCATCTCATCGCTTCAAAACCAATCCAACTCCTAATGCCTATCCGAATAGTTTCCCTTTGCCTTTCCGT
>JAXISU010000122.1:0-5706 GCA_034680425.1 Cyclobacterium sp. | reverse complement strand
GTGTTTGATTTTTACGTAATTCCCGTTGGCAGAGGAGTAGGTTGCTTCTACTACCGTGCCCTCGCCTACGGAACGGATTTCGGTACCAGTAGGAGCTGCATAGTCCGTACCCAAATGTGCTTTGTATCGCTTTTGGACTGGATGAAAGCGATTTAAATTGTAGCGCGAACTAATCCGTGTGTATTTAAGGGGATCTCGGAGAAAGGCTTTTTTGAAACTTTTGCCCTCCTGATCGAAGAAGGTGAGTTGTCCATTTTGTTCAAATGGAATGGCATGCATCTCCACCCCTTTGTGGTTGAAATAAGCAAGGTGAATCCCCGAGATGGACACCACCTGTTCCTCAATTACTTTTTCGTCAAACACCACTTTGTACACATCGCCTTTTTGCAGGGCTTGAAAATCTACCGACCAACCATAAAGATCTGCAAACTCATCGATTAACTCAGGCGAGATGCCTTTATCGACCATGGCATTGTACAAGGAAGTTTCGATGACGCCTCCTACTTCTCTTTTTCGAGTTACTGCTGGCTTTTCCGCTTTGTGGATTGTGGCAGAATCCAGGTTAAACACCACGTATTCGGCAGGGTTGGGTTCGTAAATTAAAAAGTGTGCCTTGGAAGAATTGGGTGGGGTAATGACTGTGAATTTTTTATCTGCCGCAATTTTCCGCACATCAAATACTTCCGCAGATTTTTTGGCGATTTCATCAATGATCTGGTAGGGCACATTGAAGGGAGTCAGTAGGGTGGCAAGGGTTTGATTCTTTGCAACTGTTCCCTCCACAATATTCAATCCGGTGACATTGATGCCATAGAGAAATTGTTCCTTGGGAGCGGAAAGGCTATCCGCGTTTGTCTCCTGTTGCCCAGAAAACCATTTTGGAAATAGTCCCAAATCGGTTTGGTACACTCCGATTAGGAGTATTGACAACAGCAAAGTGATCGAACCAATCCAATTTTTTTTCATCAGCAACTAAGCAAGGCGAGCCTCATTTTTTTTGGGCCTCCAAACAAGCCAAAAGATGGCTTTTTTCCAAAGAAAAGGCGATAAAGTAATCGTGATTGCCTCGTTTTTTAACTTTAATTGACGTTTTTGAGCGAATGGGCCAAGCTGGACTCCATTGGATTTCCGAGAAAATTCTCTGGCATTGCCGAAAAAAAATAAAGAAAAACAGCCTTCAATAGGGGAATCTTAGTAGACCGCTATCGTTCTGTGTAGCATTTATTTATCTTTGACCTCCCAAAAATTAGGAAATAGTCATGTTAAGAACGCATACCTGTGGCGAACTTCGCCTTCATCATGTCAATCAACAGATCACCTTGGCCGGCTGGGTACAGCGTGTCAGAAACAAAGGAGGCCTGATTTGGGTGGACTTAAGGGATCGTTATGGGGTGACCCAACTGATTTTTGAAGAAGGCTCTACTGACAAAGCCTTGTTGGAAAAAGCAGCCCAGCTCGGTAGAGAATTTGTGGTACAAGCTACCGGAAAGGTATTGGAGCGAACCTCCAAGAACGATAAAATGCCTACCGGAGACATTGAAATTAAGGTGGAGGAATTGTCCGTATTGAATCCGGCAAAGGTACCTCCATTCATTATTGAAGACGAGACCGACGGAGGGGATGAACTTCGGATGCGGTACCGCTACTTGGATCTTCGCAGAAATGTAATCCGTGAAAAACTACAGCTCCGTCATCGCATGATGCAGGAAACCCGGACCTACATGGATAAGCAGCAGTTTATCGAAGTAGAGACGCCAGTACTCATCAAGTCTACCCCAGAAGGGGCGCGAGATTTTGTCGTGCCAAGCCGTGTAAATCCAGGCGAGTTTTATGCCTTGCCTCAATCCCCTCAGACTTTCAAGCAACTCTTGATGGTCAGTGGATTTGACCGCTACTTTCAAATTGTCAAATGCTTTCGAGATGAGGACTTGCGCGCCGACAGGCAGCCTGAGTTTACCCAAATTGACTGCGAAATGGCCTTTGTCAATCAAGAGGACATTCTCAACACCTTTGAAGGACTCATCAAGCATTTGTTTGCATCCGTTAAAGGGGTAGATCTTGGTCATGTACCGCACATGACTTTTGCCGATGCGATGAAATATTACGGTAACGACAAGCCCGACTTGCGTTTTGACATGAAGTTTGTGGACTTGACCGCCCTTGCCAAAGGAACGGGGTTTGCTGTAATCGATCAGGCGGAAATAGTTCTCGGTATCTGTGCCAAAGGAGCAGGGGAATACACGCGGAAGCAATTGGATGAGTTGACCGACTGGGTCAAGCGACCACAAATTGGAGCCAAAGGCTTGATTTATGTACGTTACCAAGAAGATGGAGTGCTCAAGTCCAGTGTGGACAAATTTTATACGCAAGACCAATTGAAGACCTGGGCAGATGCTTGTGGCGCTGTTCCAGGCGATTTGATGTTGGTGCTCTCTGGGGATGAAAAATCTACACGCAAGCAACTTTCAGAACTTCGCTTGAAGATGGGTGAAGACCTAGGCTTGCGTGATCGAACTGTATTTGTACCACTTTGGGTGGTAGATTTCCCGCTTTTGGAGTGGGATGAGGAATCCCAGCGCTTCCATGCGATGCACCACCCCTTTACCTCACCCAAGCGAGAGGACATTCCTTTGCTGGAATCAGATCCAGGTTCAGTCCGTACCAATGCCTACGATTTGGTGATCAACGGAGTAGAAGTGGGCGGAGGATCGATTCGTATCCACGATCGTGCTACGCAGCAACTGATGTTTACACACCTAGGATTTACGGACGAAGAAGCGCAAAAGCAGTTTGGATTTTTGATGGAAGCCTTTGAATATGGAGCACCACCGCACGGAGGGATTGCTTTTGGATTCGATCGACTGTGCGCCATTTTTGGAGGCTCAGACTCCATTCGCGATTACATCGCTTTCCCTAAAAACAACTCAGGCAGAGATGTCATGATTGATTCCCCTAGCACGCTAGCGGATGCACAATTGGAAGAGTTGTCTATTCGGGTGGCTTTGAAAAAATAAAAGGAACCCTGAATAGGATTATTCAAAAGGGGATAAAGTTTCGAATTAATTGGAAAGAGTGGCTCAGGCCGCTCTTTTTTATTTAGTACCGACGAGGTAAGAGCGAATTCCCATGACCAGCAAGAGTTGTGCAGTAGCGTACGTCCCCATGATGAGAATGCCTGCTTCTGGAAAATCTCGATAAAATCGGGCTAGGGCTAATATCCCATCGGAAACCAAAAACAGGATGGCTCCAATAAAAACCTGCCAAAAGGAGGCGGCATTGGTTTTCTTAAAACGTGCACGTGCAGTAGTTACCATCCCCACTATAACTAAGATGTAGGCGATGACTGGAATTTTCAACCCTCCTAGGTTGGGATAGATGAAGTAAAAAACCATCCCAGCAACAAGAAAAATAGGGATATTGTATAAAAAGGTTCGGATAAAGTACCAGGAATCGAGGCGGCCTTCAGGCGTTTGGGCGAGCCGAAATCCAAAGATGTAGCAAACATGGGCCATCAGAAAAGCACCTAATCCATAGATAAAGAGATCAGACCAGAGGAGCAAAACATCACCTAGCCAGGAAAATAGTAGTGCGGCTAGGATGGTTCTTGCAAGGAGGGTGGAGGCGATGGGCTTGCTGATGAAATAGAAATACAGAATCAAACCCAGCAGGATTACTGGTTTGGAGTAAACCCGCATGGATTCATTTTGGTCTGTTAAGAAGCTCAAATCCACGATGGTGGCGATCAAAAACAGGTAAAGCCAGATGATGTGTTTGTCTCTCAAGGGATGGGCGGATTTTTTACTAAAACTAAGGTTAAAATTTAATCCATCATCAATCCCGTTGAAAATGGGGGCTAACTTGAAATAATATTTTGTCAAAACAATTTCAGGCCATTATTGGTTTTGTTCGGAAACGAGGAATTCGGAAGCGGAAAAAGCAATAAAAATGAAGATTTCTTGTCAAAAACTTAAAAAATATTTGGTGGGAGTGTTAAGCTTTCGTTAAAAAATGTGAAATTTGGCAAGCAAAATTTAACCCACAATACTAGTACCCCTTTCAATTCGAGTTTAACTTTGCAAAGATTTTACAATCAAAAACCAACTTTACCAAAAACCAAACTTATGACTCAAAATTTACTGAAGAATTTGTTGGCCGTATTTCTACTCGTGATGAGTACTGGGCTAGCAATGTCGCAGGGAGTTACGACTTCTGGTATCACCGGAACAGTAACTGAAGCCAACGGTCAGGCCCTTCCAGGAGCCAACGTGGTCGCTACGCACCTTCCTTCAGGTACTCGCTATGGCGCTGTATCGAATGTAGAAGGTAAATATTCTATTCCAGGGATGCGTATTGGAGGTCCTTACAGACTCTCTGTATCCTTTATCGGATTTTCTACGCAAGATGTAGATGGTTTGATCCTTTCTTTGGGTACATTCTCTAATGTAAACATCACCTTGAAAGAAGATGGCCAGGAACTTTCTGAAGTGTTGATCACTGCAGACCAAAACAGCCTTTTCTCTAGCGAGCGTACAGGTGCTAACACTGCGATCGACAACAGAGCATTGAACAAGCTTCCAACCATCTCTAGAAGTATCAACGACTTCACAAGATTGTCTCCACAGTCAAATGGTCAGTCATTCGCAGGTCAGGATTCTCGATTGAACAACATCACTGTCGATGGATCTTACTTCAACAACTCATTTGGTTTGGGTTCTGGTTCTAACCCAGGTGGTAGAACAGGTGTATCCCCAATCTCTTTGGATGCGATCGAACAGATCTCTGTAAACGTAGCTCCGTATGACGTGAGACAAGGTAACTTTACTGGTGCTGGTGTAAACACCGTAACCCGTTCAGGTACCAACGAATTTTCTGGTTCCGCTTACTATTTCACTAGAAATAACAACAACGTAGGTAAAGAGGCAGGTGAAAATCCTTTCAACCCTGGCGATTTCAGCTACAAGCAGATGGGCTTCCGCGTAGGCGGTCCGATCATCAAAGACAAATTGTTCTTCTTCGCTTCTTTTGAAGATGAAGCAGAAGCAAGACCAGGTACTACTTGGACAGCAAATACAGGATCTCAGCCAATCACTGGTAACGTAACTCGCGTTTTGGCATCTGATCTTGATGGATTGAGCTCTTACTTGAAAAGCAAGTTTAATTACGAAACTGGTCCTTACCAAGGATATGACAACGAAACCTTGGGTAAGAAGTTTTTGATCAAGTTGGACTACAACATCAACGACAAGAACAAGCTTAGCTTGAGATACAACCAATTGGATTCTTCTACTGATGTGTTGATGTCTGGTTCTTCTTCTCTAGGTTTCGGTAACCGTAACTTCAGACCAGAAGCTTTGAACTTCCAAAATTCAAACTACAGCATTATGGAGAACATCAAATCTGTAGTTGCAGAATTGAATACACGTATCAATTCCAACATGTCCAATAACTTGATCATTGGATATACCTACCAGGACGAAAGCCGTGGTTACAAGGGTGAATTCTTCCCTATGGTGGATATCTTGAACAACGGGGCTACTTATACTTCTTTTGGATTTGAGCCTTTCACTCCAAACAACGAATTGCGTTACAAGACTTTCCAAATCCAGGAAAACTTACAAATCTTCAAAGGAAACCACACCATTACTGCAGGTTTCAGCTACGAAAACTATCAGTCTGAAAACGTATTCTTCCCAGGTTCTCAGTCGG
>JAXISU010000121.1:0-5728 GCA_034680425.1 Cyclobacterium sp. | reverse complement strand
GCTTGGTGGCCTTATGCAGGTATGAACAGACCTAAGAAAGTTCACGCTCCAGGCAGCTTCTTGGAAATCTTCCCTATTCCGCAACCACAGCTTCTTGCAAATACAAACTTGAAGCAGAACCCAGGATACAATTAATTAAATCTTGATTCTAATATAGAAGCAGGCTGTTTTTAACAGCCTGCTTTTTTTTTTGATTGTTTTTAATCGGCTTAGAAGTAATTGATCCGTTTTCTTAGGGTATCAAAATTCTAAATCAAAAAAAAGATGAAAAACATCTGGGAGGTATTCAAGTTTTTCTACCCGAACTTTATCGAAGAATCATTAAATTCGTGATGTAAAAAGAAAAATTTGTATGCGTATTTCTCTATCAATTCTTGCTCTTCTAATTCTCAGCATCTCCATTCAAGGTTGTAATTCCCCTTCCTTTAACTCCTCTGATAAGGGTTTAGCGAATGCAGATAGTCTTTTTTTGGGCTTTTATTTAGGCATGGCACAAAAGGATTTTTTTGACCATTGCACGGAATTGAATAAGCAGCAAAAAATAACCCAGGGGCCTGGAGGTACCACTAGTGTTGAACATAAAATTAAAGGCACCTACGGAGGCGATGTGAGTATGCGGTTTTTTCCAACCTTTATCAAAAAGGAAATGTTTGAAATGCCGGTTACCTATACCTATGATTCATGGGCTCCTTGGAACAAGGAATACTCATCCGCAGCCTTGTTGCCAAAAATATTGGAAAGCTATAAAGCTATCTATGGCAGTGACTTTAAGGTTGTAAATGATAGGTACCAAGGAAAGATTTATTATCGAATGGATGGAAAGCGAAGAATCAACCTTTTCATAAAAGATGAGCAGTTCGTTCAAGCAATTTTTACGGATATGGAGGTTGAAGAAAGGCTCAAAGAAGAATTTGAAAAAAGCCAATCCCAAAAGCCAGTGAATTGACTTTCCGAAATTTGAAGTCTCCAAAAATGTTTAAGGTATAATGAAACTCGGTCTAGCTAAGTTTTGGGTTTTCTCTTTATTCATTTTTTACGCATGCACTGAAAATCCCGATTTAGAGCAAAAGGATACACTTTTTGTAAGTCTGCCCACTCAAAAGACGGGTGTGGAGTTCATCAATTTGTTGACTGAAACAGAAGACTTCAACATCATCGATTACCTTTATTTTTACAATGGCGCTGGTGTTTCAGTGGGTGACATCAATAACGATGGGCTTATTGATATTTATTTTTCTTCGAATCAAGGACCAAATAAGCTTTTCCTAAATAAAGGGAAAATGGTTTTTGAGGACATCACAAAAAAGTCGGGTTTGGAATCTCTAGGCTCTTGGAAAACAGGAGTAAGCATGGTCGACATCAATGGGGATGGTTTGCTTGATATTTACGTTTGTAGGCTGGGTAATTTTAAAGGCATTACTGGGAAGAATGAGCTGTATATCAATAATGGAGATCTGACTTTTAGTGAATCTGCTGCGGACTATGGTTTGGATTTCCAAGGTTTCAGTACGCATGCTTCATTTTTTGATTACGATAGAGATGGAGATCTAGACATGTACTTGCTCAACCATGCAGTGCATACTGAAAATAGCTTTGGAAGAGCATCCCTTCGCTATCTGGATGATGGCTTAGCTGGGGATCGATTGTACAAGAACAATGCTGATCAAGGGGAAAAGAGATTTACGGATATCACAAACGAGGCGAAAATCTATTCAAGTCAACTGGGCTATGGTTTAGGAAGCGGGATATCGGACTTGAACAACGATGGCTGGCCAGACCTGTATGTTTCCAATGACTTTAATGAAAATGATTACCTCTACCTCAATAAGGCAGACGGTACTTTCCAGGACCAAACGGCTTCAGCCCTAAATTACAGCAGTAGGTTTTCCATGGGTAGTGATTTTGCTGATTTAAATAATGATGGCTGGGTGGATTTTATTACCCTAGACATGTTGGCAAAGGACGAGACCATTCAAAAATTATCCCAAGGTGAGGATACGGAAGAAAACTTACAGCAAAAGTTGAACTATGGATTTGAAAGGCAATTTTCTCGAAACTGTTTTCAATTAAACAACGGGAATGGTACTTTTTCAGAAATCGCGCAACTTTCAGGAATTTCTGCTACAGATTGGAGTTGGGGTGTGCTATTGGCTGATTACAACAACGATGGCTGGAAAGATGTTTTCATTTCGAATGGGATTGTACGAAGACCCAATGATTTGGATTACATGAACTTTGTGACCAATCCCAATCTGGAAAATGGCCTGCAGAACAACTCTGAAATTTCTGACCTAGAGTTGGCCTCAGAAATGCCTTCAGGTGATGTTGCCAATTTCTTCTTTCGAAACAACAAGGATTTGACATTTCAGGATGTGAGTTCTACATGGAATGTCCCCCAAAAAAATATTTCTAATGGTGCAGCCTATGCCGATTTAGATAACGATGGGGACCTAGATTTAATTATCAACAACATCAATGCTGCGGCACAAATCTTGGAAAACCAACAGGCGCAGCAACTGGATCAATCAAAAAACAACTTTTTAAAAATCAGATTTAAGGGCCTTGGTGGGAATAAATTTGGGATTGGGAGTCGTGTGGAAGCGTTTGGAAATAAGGGACAAATTATTCAAGAGAACTTCACAAGCCGTGGTTTTCAATCTTCTACAGCTCCTGAAGTTCACCTAGGTCTTGGAGAAATAACAAGTTTAGACTCTCTTAAAATTAGTTGGCCAAGCGGGAAGGTTGAAAAATTTACAAACGTCAAGGCCAACCAAACTCTCACGGTGGATGAGTCGGTGGCAAAAGCTATTCCTAGTTATCTGCCTCAAGCCAAAGAGTCTTTCTTGAAAGTCGTTGGGAATAACTTATCCGGATTAGATTTTGAACATTACGAGGACAATTTCAATGACTTCAACTACGAATCCTTACTGCCTCATAGGCTTTCACAGGAGGGACCAGCCTTGGCTGTGGGAGATGTGAATGGTGACGGGAGAGAAGATCTTTATGTAGGAGGGGCAGCAGGACAACCCGGGACTTTATTTACCCAAGTCAACGGCGGGAAATTCCAAAAGTCGAATCAACCCATTTTTGAAAAGGATGCCGCTCTTGAAGATACTGAAGCTATTTTTTTTGACAGCAATAAAGACGGTTTTCTAGATCTAGTTATTGGACGCGGTGGAAATGTGGCTAACCCAAGTGATGCAGGGGGGCAATCCAAAATTTATTTAAATAATGGGAGAGGAAAGTTTGAGGAGAGCATCAATCTTCCATTGGAAAAAAATGCGCAGGTTTCCGTGATTCTAGCACATGATTTTGATAAGGATGGCTTGGAAGATTTGATGGTTGGAGGTAGGAATGTTGCTGGAAAATATGGGCAAATTCCTCGAAGCTATTTGTTGAAAAACTTGGGAGCAAATCGATACCAAGACATAACCAATCAAATTGCCCCAGAATTGGCAAACCTAGGTTTGGTCAAAGATGCTGCTTGGACGGATATCGACGTAGATGGCAACCTTGATTTAATTGTCATTGGAGAATGGATGCCGATCACTATTTTCTTGAATAAAAACGGAAAGCTAGTGAATGAGACGGCAAGCTTTGGGTTGGAAGACACGAATGGATGGTGGAGTTCAATTGCCGTAGAAGATTTTAATCAAGACGGTTTCCCAGATGTAGTGGTTGGCAATTTAGGGTTAAACCATAGAATGAAACCTTCCAAGGAGTTTCCTATAAAAATGATGCTGGCTGATTTTGATAAAAATGGAAGTGTTGAACAAATCGTCTCGTATCCTGTAGAAGGGAAGTATTTTACGGTAGCAAGCAAAGATGAACTTGTGAAGCAAATTCCTGCTCTTAAAAAAGAATTTGTTCGCTACAATGATTTTGCGGGCAAAACAGTCGATGAAATATTCGAAAAATTCCAAATCAAAGAGGCTCCGTATTTGAAATCCTATCAATTTGAATCTTTGGTGCTTTACAACCAGAAAGGCAAAAAATTCACCGCTCAGGCGCTACCAATTGAAGCACAATTTTCGCCAATAGCAGACATTGCTGTAGAGGATATCGATCAAGATGGCTATCTAGACCTTATTTTAGGAGGGAATACGACTGCTGTTGCCTCATATTTTGGTTCTTATCAGGGAAATTGGGGCCTTATCCTGAAAGGAGATGCAAATGGATCCTTCAAGACCTTCATGGAAAGCCCCTTGAAAATAAAAGGGGATGTGAAGAAAATTAAAGAGGTGACCGTAGGAACTAAAAAATGGTTTGTTTTTGCAAAGAATAACTCAAGTTTGGAAGTGCTCAGCACCTCGAAAAATCGCTAGGCTTCACTTTTTACGAGGGCAAGATCTACAAATCAGACTCTCTACCTATTCCCCTTTGTGATTGGCTACTTTTTCACCACTCACTACTAAAAATAAGTTTTGAAGTTCTGTTAATTGAGTTGTGGACCGTTGACTGTGGTGATAAATAGGCATGTTCAGCCGCTGTCATCATTGCGAATCATCACATTTTCCTTTTGTTAAAACTTCTTACTCCATTCTATCGTTCAGTTTTGCATCCGTACCTTTCGGATACTATCTAATCTATGCACAGAAATTACTTCTTTTACCTAGTACTACTTTTTTTAAGTTCCTTCAGCTTATCCCATGGACAAGGGATTAAAGGGACAGTAACTACCGAGGCTGGGGAACCCTTGCCCTTTGCTTCTGTGTACATCCGAAACCTACAAGATGGCGTACCGACCAACGAAAGTGGGCGCTACGAATTCAAATTGGCCCCAGGGCTTTACGATGTGGTCGTGCAATACCTTGGCTATGCTTCGCAAATCCGCACTGTAGAAATCAAATCAGATTGGGTTACCCTCGACTTTTCGCTGGTATCTCAGGCGATTAACCTCAGCCAAGTGGAAGTAAAAGCAGGTGCAGAGGACCCTGCACTGACTATCATGCGAAAGGCGATCTCCAAATCCACCTACCACCGACTTCAGCTCCAGCGCTATGCGATGACGGTGTATCTCAAGGGATCAGGGCAGTTGACCGATGCTCCCTTTTTCCTGAAAAAGAAGCTAGCCGAAGAAGGGCTCAAACTCAACGAAGCCTACACCTCCGAGGCGGTCTCACGGATTACCTTCACCCTGCCCAATAAAGTAGAAGAGAAAGTGCTGTCCATCCGCACCAACGGGGACAACCAGGGGACCTCTCCCGCACGCTACATCCAAACTTCCTTCTACCAGGACCAAATAAATGAAGTGGTGTCGCCCCTTTCCAAATCGGCTTTCGTCTATTATCAGTTTACCTTTCAAGGGAGCTTCTTCGATCAAAATATGCTCGTCAATAAAATCAAGGTCACCCCTAGGTCTCGAGGTGAACGCGTTTTTGAGGGCTACATCTACATCATCGACGAATTATGGGCTATTCATAGCCTGGACTTGAAGACTTCGGTCTTGGGTTTTCAAGTTCATATCAGGCAAAACTACTCCCCAATTGCCACCAATGTCTGGATGCCCTTGACCCAGCAGTATACTTTTGGAGGGAAGGTCTTTGGCTTTGCAGGACAGTTCAACTACTTCGTGTCCACGCGAGACTACGACATCAAACTCAATCCAGATCTTTCGCACAAGCCTGAACTGGTAGATGAAAAAATTCAGGAAGCGCCAAGTAACATCCAAAAGATTTCTAAGTCGAAATCTTCGCTGGAGCAGCTGGCTAGCGAGCAACCTAAAACT
>JAXISU010000120.1:0-5729 GCA_034680425.1 Cyclobacterium sp. | reverse complement strand
GTAGGGTCAATGAGTACGGTTTCTGGCAATTGGAATACTCCCAGGTGGTTTTTGAACCCCATAAAATCAATGCCCAACTTACCACCCACACTGGCATCCACTTGGGAGAGTAGGGTAGTAGGTATCGTAATGAAGTGAATCCCTCTTTTGTAGACGCTGGCACAAAATCCCCCCATATCACCAATTACTCCACCTCCTAAATTGAGCATCAGGGCTTGTCTGTCAAGTACCGCTTCGGTCATCTGAGTCCAGATGGTAGCGCAAGTTTCTAGTGTTTTAAAGGGTTCCCCTGCAGGCACGGTAATCAGCACTGCGTCTGCAGGAAGCACTTCTTGAATCAATGGAAGGCAGTACTGTTGGGTGTTCACATCTGTGAGCACTACCAATTTGGAATAGCTGCGTGCATGCAATACCTCTTTCAAGGTGCTGCGAATGTCAGTTGTGAAGTGTACCGTTTCCACAGATCGCGTTGGTCTAGGAGTTAAAGGTAGAAAACCTTCCTGCTAACCTTGGAAAAGCAGGAAGAGGTTTAAGTTTATTTTTTGATTGCCTCAGCTTCTCTCAGCTGTCTCTCTTGGCGCTTTACAGACTCTTCGTGGATGCAATAGAGCAACTCTTTCATGAATTTTTCACTAAGTTGTTTTTGCACGCCTTTTTCGGTGCGGGAGTCCATCACTTCTTTCCATCGGTCCGATTGAAATACAGTCAGGTTGTGCTCACGTTTGTGCGCACCTACTTGGTCTACTAAAGAAAAGCGTTCTTGCAAGATATTGAGAAGCTGGTCATCCAAATGGTCTATGGCACGTCGGAGATCAAACAGTTTCTCGTCAGGCTGCATATTTTCCAAGGACTGCTTGAATTCGATCGAATCAATCATTTCCTTCAGGCGACGTGGCGTTACTTGTTGCTTGGCGTCTGACCAGGCTTTGTCAGGATCGTGGTGTGTTTCGATCATTAAGCCATCCAAACCGAAGTTCATGGCACTTTGTGCTACTTCTAGCAATCCATCTCTCCGGCCTACAATGTGTGAAGGATCGTTGATTACTTCCATACCAGTCCACTCTCGCTTCAGATGAATGGGCATAGACCAGTTGGGCTTGTTGCGGTAACGCTTGTCGTAAGCATCCGAAAATCCTCGGTGAATGGCTGCTAGCTTGGTAATTCCTACAGCATGCATTCGCTCTAAAGCACCCATCCAAAGTTCCAAATCTGGATTCATCGGGTTTTTGATCATCACAGGAATGTCTACACCGCGCAGCGCTTCTGCAATTTCCTGAACAGCAAATGGATTAACGGTAGTTCGGGCACCAATCCAAAGGACTTCGATTTTGTGTTTAAGGGCCATTTCCACGTGAGCAGCATTGCCCACTTCCACGGTGATGGGGATGTTGAGCTCGTTGCGCACAATCTCCATCCACTTTAACCCTTCTTCTCCAACACCCTCAAAAGACCCTGGGCGCGTCCGAGGCTTCCAGATGCCTGCGCGAAAGACCTGAGGGATGATTTGAGCTTCCTTCATTTCAGCGCAGATTTGAGTAATCTGCTCAGGCGTTTCGGCGGAACATGGGCCTCCGATGATCAAGGGGTTGCTAAGGCCAAGTCCCCAGTCTTTAATTTGTTTGTGTGGCTTCATAGGATGGAAGGGTTTAAATAAAAAAGCCCGACTCTTTCGAATCGGGCTTTGTGATGTTTATTTGTTTTTAGTTTTTGGCTAGACAATACACAGCTCCGATTCGATGGTTAGGTCGAAAGTAAAAGTAAAAGAAGCTAAACCAGATTACTGCTGTGAGGATCATGCCGTAAATGTAAACCGCAATTTCTTAAAAGCAAAATTATTTTTACGCATTCCTGTTATCATTTCTTCAATGGATTGCGATAAACTTTTACAAAATTCTAATTCGAACGAATTGTTACCCATCCTTCAAAATAAAATTTTGCCCCCAATTCATAATTAAAAATAATAGTTTTCATTTATTTTTTTTAAAGTCATAGACTACTGCAAAGACCTGTAATGAGCAGAACTTTACCCATTAGCGAGACTGCTAGGATGGAAATAAGTTGTTTGTTGCTTGAAAATGGAAAGCGAGTAAAAAAACTTTCCTTGCCTGTAAAAATTCCGCTCTTTTTCATGAGTTGAATTCCCAAACAAAACCCAAGGGTCGCTGTTTTTCTACTATATTTGCCCCGTTAAATGCGCGCTATGCCCGTCAAACCCACTATTTCTTTTGAGAATTTGGAAGTAGCTTTTGCTTCCAAGAGTAATGCAGAACTTCGAAAGATGTATCTGATTTTTGCCACCCTCAATAAAAATTGGCTCTCAAACCTTGGAATCAAGCTAGCAAACCTGTCTTTTCAACTTCACCTACCGATCAAAGGCATCCTCAAGAAAACCATGTTTGGGCATTTTTGTGGAGGAGAAACGATCAAAGAAAGTATAGTAGCTTGTCAATTATTAGCCAACTATGGGGTCCATTCTATTTTGGACTTATCGGTAGAAGGCAAAGGGGATGAAGCGAGTTTTGACGCCACAACCGAAGAAATTTACCAAACTTTAGTAGAATCTGCCAAGACAGACTACATGCCGTTTGGTGTGTTTAAAGTTACTGGATTAGGTGATTACCATATTTTAGAGAAAATTCAAGCCAAGCAGGCCTTGTCTCCTGATGAGCAGGAGGCTTTGGCTCGCCTAGAATACCGAGTGGACCGACTTTGCAAAACAGCACACGACCTGGGTTTAAAAATCTTGGTTGATGCCGAGGAAAGCTGGTTTCAAGATGTGATTGACGACATGGCCTACCGTGCAATGGCCATTTATAACAAAGAGCACTGTGTGGTTTACAACACCTACCAGATGTATCGACACGATTCTTTGGAGCGCCTGAAGAAAGCCCAGCAGGTGGCTAAAGAACAGGGTTATCTTTTAGGAGCTAAGCCAGTACGTGGGGCCTACATGGAAAAAGAGCGTGCGCGCGCTAAAGCGGAGGGATATATCGATCCCATTCAGCCAAACAAAGAAGCTACAGATCGAGATTACGATTTGGCTATTTCTTATGCTGTGCAAGAAGGAATTCATTTGGTGTGCGCTACCCACAACGAGAAGAGTACACTTATGCTTACCGAATTGATGGATCACTACCAAATTGATCCAAAGGCAGATTTGGTATACTTTTCGCAGCTGTACGGAATGAGTGATTCGATTTCCTATAACTTAGCAAAAGCTGGGTATCGGGTAGTGAAGTACGTGCCCTACGGCCCTGTTGAAAAAGTAATGCCTTACCTTAGCCGAAGAGCAGCAGAAAACTCCTCCATTGCTGGTCAAAGCAGCCGGGAGTTTGAGTTGGTAAAAAAAGAAATGAAGCGAAGAAGGCTCGGATAATAGAAAATAGATACGAACAAATAGACTAACCCTACATCATGCAACTTTTGAGCGAACAGGAACTGGAACGAAGAAAAGACCGAGAGGAACTCTATTCCCTAGGCATCAATCCCTATCCTGCAGAGTCTTTCGTGATCAATGCCAATGCGGCTGATATCCATACCAATTACGAGAACAACAAAACAGACTACAAGGACATTTCCATTGCAGGTCGTCTAATGAGTCGTAGAATTATGGGTTCGGCCTCCTTTGCTGAGATCCAAGATTCTACTGGCAGATTGCAGATCTATGTGCGCAGAGACGACATCAGCACTTCAGAAAATCCTGATTTTTACAATACGGTATTCAAAAAATTGCTTGGTATAGGTGATTTTATTGGGGTGAGAGGATACATTTTCACCACCCAAACAGGTGAGATTTCACTTCACGTGACCCACCTCACTGTATTGTCCAAAGCAGTGAAGCCGCTTCCAATTGTAAAAAGAGACGAGGATGGAACTGTTTTCGATGGATTTACTGATCCTGAACAACGCTATAGACAGCGCTATGTGGATTTGACAGTAAATCCAGAGGTGAAAAAAACCTTTGTCACCCGTTCCAAAATTATCTCCAACATGCGTCGCTATTTTGACGATCATGGTTGGCTGGAAGTGGAGACACCGATCTTGCAAGCGGTACATGGGGGAGCGGCAGCGCGTCCTTTCCAAACCCACCACAATACCCTGGACATGCCACTTTACTTACGTATTGCCAATGAACTCTACCTAAAGCGATTGATCGTAGGTGGATTTGATGGGGTGTATGAGTTTGGTAAAATGTTCCGCAATGAGGGCATGGACCGTACACACAACCCAGAGTTTACCTCCATGGAGATCTATGTAGCCTACAAGGATTACATCTGGATGATGGAGATGGTGGAGGAGTTGCTGGAAAAAGTGACCCAGACCATTCATGGAGTGACTGCAGTACAGGTAGGAGGGAAGACGATCGATTTTGCAGGTCCTTACCGTCGACTGACCATGTTTGATTCCATCAAGGAATATGCAGGCATCGATGTCAGCGAATTGGATGAACAAGGACTACGAGAAGTATGTGCCAAATTGGGCATTGAAGTGGATGCATCTATGGGTAAAGGCAAATTGATAGACGAGATCTTTGGTGCCAAGGTGGAAGCCAACTTGATTCAGCCTACCTACATCACCGATTACCCGATTGAGATGACGCCGCTGGCAAAGAAGCACCGAAGCAAGCCAGGATTGGTAGAGCGGTTTGAGTTGTTTGTCAATGGAAAAGAAATTGCGAATGCCTATTCGGAACTCAACGACCCGATCGATCAGCGTGAGCGATTTGAGGAACAACTCAAACTTGCTGCTAGAGGGGATGACGAGGCGATGGCCATGGACGAGGATTTCCTTCGTTCCCTAGAATATGGGATGCCACCTACTTCAGGTTTGGGTATCGGTATTGACCGTTTGACCATGTTGCTTACCGACAATTCTACCATTCAAGAAGTGTTGTTTTTCCCTCAAATGCGCCCTGAGAAGAAGGCTGTGGAATTGACAGAGGAGGAGAAAATCATCATGGAGCTCTTGAAAGCCAAGCATCCAGCTTCCTTGCCTGAATTGAAGACAGAAACAGGCTTGAGTGGTAAAAAATGGGACATCTCCATCAAGGGATTGACTCAAAAAGGGCTGGTGAAAGTGACTAAAGAAGGGGAGAACCTACTCGTAGATCTTCTGGATCAATAAAATTCCCATTCACTAAAATCAAAAGGCCTCGCACATGCGGGGCCTTTTTGATTGGTAAGAATTTGTTTATTTCTTCTGAGCATCTGCAAACCCAAAAACCTTTTGAAGCAAGGGGCTAGATCGCGTATTGATATTTTTTCGCAAAGCCAGTTCTTCTTTGGCAATCTCCACAAATAAGCCCTGAAGTGCTTTGTCAGTCACATAAGCGGTAAGATCTGTGTTCACGGGCTTGACCAAAGGGATTTTATTGTAGCGTGACATGACCGTTTCCCAATGGGCAGTAGCTCCTACTTTTTGAAGACTTGCTTGAATGGGTGGAGCAAACTTTACTTTTAGTCCTGCTGTGGTGCTGAGCTGCAGGTAATCTGTCGCAGCACGCTCTGAGCCCAGAAGAATGCCTTGCACATCTTTAAAAGTCATTTCTTTGATGGCTTGGGTGAAAAGAGGGCGCGCCTCCTTTACTGCATCTTCTGCAGCTCGATTGATGCTGGTGATCAATTGGTCACATAAGTTGCCCAGGCCAATTTTGCGAAGGCTGCGCTCCACTTGAATGGCTTCCTCAGGAAAAGGAAGTTTGATGGCGGGATTCCCTAGGAATCCATTTT
>JAXISU010000119.1:0-5768 GCA_034680425.1 Cyclobacterium sp. | reverse complement strand
CCTCTAAAAATTGATATAGCTTAAAATTAAGTTTAGAAGACACTTTTTGATGTAATCTCTTTGGTGCGGCTGCAGCTTTTTTGAAAATTTTGCCGTTAATCAGCTCTACCACTTCTTCAAACTGCCAAGTTAAATAATCCGCATAGGAATACTTGCCGTAGGAAGCATCAGGCTCTTCGACTAAATCTGGTTTTTTGGAATCCATAATCCAATTTACATTCAATGTCCCACAATTCTTTCGCTGGGTATAAAAAAGATCATGTGATTTTTATCAGGAATTTCTCAAATTCTCAACCACTGATTTAACCCAAGAAACAGCATTTTCAACGCAATCAGAACTTGTCTCTTTCCCCAAACTAAAACGTAGCGAAGCACGTCCCAAATCCGAAGGGACACCCATGGCCTGAAGCACATGGCTTGGTTTGGGAGAGATGGAGGTGCAAGCGGAGCCCGAACTCACTGCGACCCGCTGGTTTACTCTAAGGAGCAATTCCTCCCCTTCTACTCCCGAAAACGATAGGTTGCTCACATGAACTAGCCTATGCCTGATTGATCCATTTCGGGAGACTCCTGGGAGCTCCAAAAGGGCGGATTCCAATTGATCACGAAGCTTCTCCAACCTACTCGATTCCTCTTCCATCACTTGAATTCGAAGTTGGGCTGCTTTTCCAAAACCTACAATTCCTGGCACATTGAGTGTGCCACTGCGAAATCCTTTTTCATGCCCTCCTCCATGAAGCTGTGCCAAGGGCTTGGGAAAGGAATGGTTGTGACGCACATACAGTGCCCCAACCCCTTTGGGTCCATACAGTTTGTGCGCAGAAAGGGCCATCAAATGGATTCCCTGCGTGCTCACTGGAATTTTACCAACCGCCTGTACGGCATCCGTTAAAAAGATAACTCCATGCTTGTCGGCAATCTGGGCTATTTCTTGGATGGGGTGAATGACTCCTGTTTCATTATTCGCCCACATCAAACAAATCATCTTGGTATGCGGCTGTATGCTTTGCTCTAATAAGTTCAAATCCACCTCTCCATCGGAATTTACGGGCAAAAAAGTCACCTCCGCTCCTCTCCGCTGAATTTCCGCTATGCTGTCCAATACGGCCTTATGCTCGGTTTGGCAGCTGATGTAATGTTGTTTTTCACCAGGAAATAAATCAAAAACCCCCTTGATGGCCAAATTGAGAGATTCTGTGGCGCCCGAGGTGAAAATGAGTTCCTTGGACTTCGCTCCAATCAATTGAGCTACCGCCTCTCTGGCATCTTCCACGGCCTGCTCCGCCACCCACCCGTAGGGATGACTTTTGCTGGCTGCATTGCCAAAATGAGCACCGAAAAATGGAAGCATGGCAGCAATCACCTCTTCAGCGCAAGGGGTGGTGGCATTGTGATCCAGATAAATCGGGTAATTCATGTCCCTAAACTACTGCTTTTACTTGTTTTTTGACGCGTTCAAATCTCGATTTCCCTACCTTTGGAATCCCATGCAAGAATCTTGGTCATTTGATTTTCCCTTTGACAGCCCTTCATCCGAAGCTTGGTCCTGGCTCGTCCAAACTCAGCAGCGAGATTTGGGTATCTTTCTGTCCTACTACTACAAAAGACAAGGAGCAGTGGTAGAAAAGGTCCAATTGAAGACGGCCCCCCAGTTGGATTCTCAGGACAGTGGCACCCTAAGCCTAGGGTTTGAGTTGGTTTATTTCAATGCCTGCCAAGATTTGCATGAAACTCAAGCGGAGGAAATGAAACTGAGCTTTCAATTCGATGCAGCCAAAAAGACCCTAAACCTCGTTGGCGCCTATTGGCCTAGTCGGGAGCCAGATGAAATTTAAGCCTGGCCGAGTCTTTTTCTTTGCGGTTGGAATTCCTAGCATTTGACGTATTTTTGACAGCGAATTGAAGATTATGAAAGAAGCTACCGAATCCCTGAATTTCATAGAACACATCATCGAAGAAGACCTGGCTAATGGTTTTCCAAAGGAGAAATTGTGCTTCCGCTTTCCACCGGAGCCCAATGGGTACCTGCACATCGGCCATGCGGCATCCATCTGCTTAAACTTCGGTTTGGGTGAGAAATACGGTGCTCCTGTCAACCTTCGATTTGACGATACGAATCCTGCCAAAGAAGAACAAGAATATGTAGACGCCATCAAGCGTGACATTGCTTGGTTGGGATTTAACTGGGCCAACGAATGCTATTCTTCGGATTATTTTCAGCAGTTGCACGACTGGGCGGTCCTGTTAATCCAGCAAGGCAAAGCCTATGTAGATCAGCAATCCTCGGAGCAAATCGCCGAACAAAAGGGCACGCCTACTAGTCCAGGCACGCCTAGCCCATTTCGGGATAGATCTGTTGCAGAGAATTTGGACTTATTTGAGCGCATGAAAAATGGAGAATTTGCACCAGGAACCTACCTGCTTCGTGCAAAGATCGACATGGCTTCTCCAAACATGCACATGCGGGATCCAATTTTGTACCGCATCATCCATGCACACCACCACCGCACAGGAGATACCTGGAATATTTATCCAATGTACGATTGGGCTCATGGTGAGTCGGATTACCTCGAGCAGGTTTCCCATTCCATCTGTACCCTTGAGTTTAAAGCGCATCGAGAATTGTACGATTGGTACTTGGATCAGATCATCGACCCTACCCTACTTCGTCCCAAGCAGCGGGAATTTGCGCGGCGCAACCTAAGTTTCACGGTGATGAGCAAGCGTAAGTTGCTCGAATTGGTGCAAAAGAAGGTAGTAACGGGCTGGGATGATCCCCGTATGCCGACCATTTCTGGTTTGAGAAGACGAGGCTATACGCCTGTCTCCATCCGCAACTTTAGTGAAGTGGCAGGTATTTCTCGAAGAGAAAACGTAACGGACGTATCCTTGCTAGAGTTTTGTGTGCGTGAGGACCTAAACCAAAGTGCTACCCGTGTGATGGCGGTATTGAACCCCATTAAAGTAGTCCTACAAAACTATCCCGCAGGACAAACTGAAATCTTGCATTTGGAAAATAATCCAGAAAAAACAGATGCAGGAACGCACGAGGTGCCTTTTTCCAGAGAATTATACATCGAACGAGAGGATTTCAAAGAAGAAGCAGATTCCAACTTTTTCCGCCTTGCCCTAGGTCAGGAGGTTCGTTTGAAAAGTGCCTACATCATCAAGGCAGAATCGGTAGTGAAAGATACAGCGGGTAATCTTCTTGAAATTCACTGCAGCTACGATGCGGATTCCAGATCAGGTTCGGGCACGGAAGCAAGCCAGCGAAAGGTAAAATCTACCATTCACTGGGTATCTGTGGCACATGCCATTCAAGCTGAAGTTCGAGAATACGATCGCTTGTTTTTGGATGAATCACCGGACACCCATGAATCCAAAAGTTACATGGACTTCATCAATCCCAATTCCTTGAAGGTGATTAAAAATGCCTATCTAGAACCACACTTGGGTAAGGCTAGTCCAAACGATAGCTACCAATTCCAGCGCCTCGGCTATTTTACCTTGGATTCAGATTCACGTACAGGACAGTTAGTCTTCAATAAAACAGTTGGATTAAAAGATACTTGGGCGAAGCAAAATGCAGCCACTGCAAACAAGCAGCATACTGCAACGAAACCAGTGGCTCAAGCGCCTCAAGAAGCCAAATCAGGATTGAACGAGATTCAATATATCGGTAAAAAGCTGACCAACCTATCGGGAGAAAAGTTGGAAGAGGCTCTAAAAGATATCCGAGTTCAAGCAGCAAATGTCACTTACGAAGAGTTGGAACCCTTATTTGGTACAGCCGCAAAAAAAGTAGGTACTCGAATAGCTGTTTTGGTAGCACTATCCGTGCTTTTGGCAAAAGGAACACCTAAAACTCCTGCAGCTTCTGAATTCATCGCTTCTTGTCAATCGGATGAATCAAACATCCTCCGAGAAGAAGCCGCTAAGATTTCTTAAATGGTCAACAGACAACAGACCACGGACTACAACTCACTTAATTGAACTTCAAATTTTTAATCCAAAAACTAAATAAGGCCCCGCATTTGCGGGGCCTTTTTTGTACTGTTAGTTAGCCTCTTTTGATTTGCAATTGGATATCAGAAAACTCCTTTTGCTCGATGAAAGGCTGACTGCGTAGTCTTCTGCCGGTAGCCGCAAAGATCGCATTCGCAATCGCTCCTCCCGTCGGTGGCAACGCTGGCTCACCCAATCCAGTAGGGTCAAATCCTGAATCCACAAAATGGGTTTCGATTTCAGGAACTTCTTTCAAACGAATCAATCTATAGCTATCAAAATTTCGCTGCTTAGGTACCCCCGCTTCAAAAGTCAAGTTGGTGTACATCGCATGCCCCATTCCGTCCACAATTCCACCACGAACTTGGTGGTTGGCGCCGGTAGGATTCACGACCAAACCACAATCTGTTACTGCAGTGATTTTCTTCAGGGTAGGCACACCCCCAGCAAGCTCGATGTCAGCCACTTGAGCCACATAGGATTTATGAGAGAAGTAAACGCTGAATCCTTGCTTTAACGAAGGATTTTTGCCCCAATTGGACTTATCCTTCGCCATTTTCACAACTCCTAGCATGCGATCCACATCGTAGCCCAATTCCCCTACTGGTTTGGTTTTGGCACGATTCAATAGTTCCAAACGCAAATCAACAGGATCTTTACCAGCAGCTAAGGCTACTTCATCTAGGAAGCTTTGCTCAGCATAAGCCAAGAAATTGGTGATAGGTGCTCTCCAGGCATTCGTAGTGATACTTGAAGCATGTTCAATGGTTTCAATTAATACGTTATCTACAGCACCCGTCGGAAAATTAGTTTCTCGGGTAGTATTGCCCGCATTCATTCCGACTCCACGTAGTTTATAACCAATCAGGGTTCCTGTAGCATCTAAGGCAGCTTCAAATCGGTAGCGAACAGCAGGTCGATAGGCACTGCCCGTCAATTCGTCTTCCCGGCTCCAGGTTACTTTCACTGGAGCTTTGATGGCCCGAGACACTTCTACCGCTTCAACCACATAATCTGCACGAAGTCTTCTTCCAAATCCTCCGCCCAAACGCGTGATCGCTACCGATACATTCTCAGGTGGAATTCCGAGCAATGCAGCCGTTTCTTGACGTGCGCGATCTGGTGTTTGTGTAGGTCCTACAAGTTCCACTTTATCCCCTAGCACATGCGCAAAGAAATTTTCCGGCTCCATCGGTGAATGTGCTAGAAATGGACACTGGTATTCAGCAGTTACAATTTTTGCAGCAGACTTGAATGCAGATGCAACATCTCCATCCTTACGTTTCACCTCGGACTTGCCCTTGGCCATCAATTCGGTAAACAAGCGATCGTGGTCTGTGGAACTCTCCACTACCCCATCGGGTTCGTAGTTGACCTTTAATAATTTTTTGGCTTTCAACAGAGGCCAGGTAGAGGTTCCTACCACCGCTACGCTGGATCCAAAAGTGACCACATTGGTGACTCCAGCTACAGCCCGTGCTGCGCTGTCATCTACCGAACCTAGTTTCATTCCAAATGGAGCACGTTGGATCATGGCGTATTGCATTCCTTCCCGCTGGAAATCCAGACCATACATGGGCTTTCCTGTATACATGTCCTTGGCATCCACATTTTTGACTGGCGTACCAATGATGGTAAAGTCTTTCTTGTCTTTAAGCGTCACCTCTTCAGGAGCCGTAAGCGTGGAAGCCACTGCTACAAATTCACCAAAATGGCCTTTTTTACCTGATCCCTCGTGGCTAATCATTCCCTTAGAAACGGTG
>JAXISU010000118.1:0-5770 GCA_034680425.1 Cyclobacterium sp. | reverse complement strand
TGTAAAATCGGGTCCAACTTTCCTGTCAGCCGAAGGGTAATGTCTGCATCCTCAGACGCGTAAGCGGTCACCTCATCCTCGTCCACATCCCGCATATTGCCTTGACCTTTGCCCTTTTTGCCGATCAGTTCGGTAATCGACACCGGCTTGTACTGCAGGTACTGCTGAGCCAGCCAGTCCATTCCATGCTTTCCTTCCGGCTCGATGAGGTAATGGGCCAGAAGCGTATCGTACAGGGTTCCTTTGATTTCTATCCCGTAGTTTTTGAGGACGAGTAAGTCGTACTTGATGTTTTGGCCGATTTTGAGAATGGATTCATTTTCAAATACCGGACGAAGCATTTCCAATACCTCCTGAGTTTCATTTGGATCAGGCCCTACCGGAATGTAATAGGCTTCACCTTCGATATACGCAAAGGAAAGTCCCACGAGCTCCGCTCGCATGGCGTCCAGGTCCGTGGTTTCGGTGTCAAAACAAATCTCTTTTTGCAGGAGCAGATAACCTATTAGTTCTTCGATAGCGTCTTTTCCTTTGATTTTATAGTAGTTGTGGGCATTGCTATCGATGGTGTCCAGGACAACCGGAGCCGCCAGTGAAATGGCTTCCTCATCCTCTCCCTCCTCAAATTGAATCGTGGGTTGTGGAGCAGGTGCTCCAAACAAGTCCATCTGCGCAGGAGCCGGAGCTTGAGTCGCTGCGGCAGCCTTTTTGGCAGGTCCTTCTTTAAATAAGCGAGCAGCCAGGGTGCGGAACTCCAGTTCCGAAAAAATCGCCCGCAATTTCTCTTCATCCACGCCCTCATACCGAAGGTCAACCTCATCAAAATCTACTGGAACATCTATTTTGATGGTCGCGAGTTCCTTGGATAGTATTCCCTGTGGCCCAAAGTTTTCCACATTTTCCCGTTGCTTTCCTTTGAGTTGGTCGGCATTGGCCACTACTCCCTCCACGGTTCCAAATTCTTTGAGCAGTTTGACGGCAGTTTTTTCCCCAATCCCTGGAATTCCTGGAATGTTATCCACAGCATCTCCCATCAAGCCCAAAATATCCCGGACCTGATCGACATTTTCAATGTCCCACTTGTCACAGATTTGCTTGGGGCCCATCACATCCACTCCATTGCCCATGAAGGCAGGCTTGTACAAAAAAATATGCTCGTCCACCAACTGCCCATAGTCCTTGTCGGGGGTCATCATGTAGACGGTAAACAGTTCCTTTTCTGCCTTTTTTGCAATGGTGCCGATCACGTCATCCGCCTCAAATCCATCCATTTCCAAGACTGGGATTTTGAAAGCTCGAACGATCTCCTTCACCCAAGGAATGGACACGGTGATGTCTTCGGGTTGCTCCAGTCGATTGGCCTTGTATGGGGTATATTGTACGTGCCGAAAAGTAGGGGCCTTGGTATCAAAGGCCACTGCGATGTGGCTGGGCTTTTCCTTTTCCAAGACCTCCAACAAGGTATTGGTAAAACCGAGCATCACTCCTGTATTGAGGCCTTTGGAGTTAATTCTGGGGTTTTTGCTAAAGGCAAAATGGGCCCGATAAATCAGGGCCATGGCATCCAAAAGAAAAAGTTTATGGGCTTGGTGTTGAGACATTCGAACAAAAGGTTGGGGTAAGGAAAGAATAATTTCCGTCTCACTAAGGTACTACTTTTTCGTAGGTGACGGAGGGCAATCGGGCTTGGAAATCGACAATTTCAGACAAGCTGAGTCAACCTTCGTTTTCGTGCTGCTTGAGGTAATTCTTCACTTGCAAGCTTCGCAAGAAAATAAGGGTCAAGGGGATCAACCAAAGCAACTCGTTGAACACCAAATGAAACACGGAGCGCTTGTTCCAGCCTAGCTCAGGTGCAAAGCCCAAGGTAAACCAGATCGCAGCGATAAGTTTCCCCGAAATCCCTATCAAAATCAACCAAACCCAAGACACCGGGTAGAAGGCAGCAAAAAATAGCACGAGTCCAATGACGAGTCCAAAGATTCCAAAATAGGAGCTGGGAACTGGTTCCGCTGGCATCACTCCCATTGCCATCCACTTGACCACGGTATCCCCAAAGTAGGTGTAAAAGGCCGACCAGGCAATTGTGTACATGCCCGCCAGCAGGAGCAGGCCTCTGAAATGCATGGGAAATTTGGGAAAATTAGCGGCTTGATTCATGGAAGGTTTGATTTTGTAGCGCGAAATGAACACCTTGAGGTGAAACAAGTTTGGGACGTATACAAAACTATCCAATGAATCGAAAAAACAACCTGCCTTCCTTCGCTTTTCTTTTTCTTGGCGCTGCAATTTTCTCCGCCTTGGGCTTTGGCATCGGCCGAAATGTAGGTGAAATCAACCCCCCAACCATCGATGCCGCTGCGGATCTGATTGGCCTATCCTTTACCCCCCAGGAAAAGGACAGCATGATCGGCACACTCACTACGCACCGCGGCAACTATGAAGTACTCCGCCAGACCAAATTGGCGAATTCAGTGGGTCCCTCCCTAGTATTCAACCCCCTTCCGCAAGGCTTCTTCCCCAGCCAGGAACAACAGGCTTTCGACTGGGGACTTCCTACGAAGGTGACACTACCCACTTCTGATGTGGACCTGGCTTTTATGCCTGTACACCAGCTTTCGGTATTGATCAAATCACGTCAAGTGACTTCTGAACGGCTGACAAAACTTTATCTCGAACGAATCAAAACCCATTCTGATACTTTGGCTTGCTTGGTGACTCTTATGGAGGATCAGGCACTGGCCCAGGCCCGCGCCCTAGATCAGGAACTTGCAGCAGGCAAGTACCGAGGTCCGCTTCATGGCATCCCTTATGGGGTGAAGGATTTATTCGCACTTCCAGGAACAAAAACGACTTGGGGCGCGACGCCTTATAAAGATCAAGTGATTGACGAGACCGCCACGATCATTTCCAAGTTGGAAAGTGCAGGAGGGGTATTGGTTGGAAAATTCACCCTCGGCGCTTTGGCTATGGGCGATGTGTGGTATGGAGGAGTCACTAAAAATCCTTGGAATTTGAAACAAGGGGCTAGTGGCTCTTCTGCAGGATCTGCTTCGGCGGTAAGCGCAGGATTGGTGCCCTTTGCTATCGGTACGGAGACATTGGGCTCGATCGTATCTCCTTCCACTCGCAACGGGGTAACTGGGCTTCGTCCCACCTTTGGGCGAATCAGCAGGCATGGAGCCATGGCGCTCAGCTGGTCCATGGATAAGGTGGGTCCTATCTCCCGATCGGCCCTAGACAATGCAATTGTACTTTCTGTCTTGAATGGCAGCGATACCAAAGATCCCTCCACTATCCCAGCAGCATTCAATTATTCGGCTAAAAAAGAAGTCAAGAAATTGAAAGTGGGGTACTTCAGTTCCTTTTTTGAAGGAAATCGTGCAGGGATCGAAAATGATCGTGCTGTATTGGAACTCCTAAAGAACCAGGGGGTCATCCTCCACCCAGTGGAACTGAAAACGAGCATCAATGCCGCTCCTTTGGTATCCATGCTTTTGGTGGAAGGTGCAGCAGCATTCGATGAGTTGACCCGATTCGGCCTAGATGACCAAATGGTAGCCCAGCACAAGAGTGCCTGGCCCAATGTCTTCCGTGCTGCGCGATTTATCCCTGCTGTGGAATACATCCAAATGAGTCGGCAGCGGAGTGTTTTGATCGAAGAAATGCATGCCTTAATGAAGGAATACGATGTGATCATCACGCCGTCCTTTGCAGGGCAGCAACTCCAAATCACGAACTTGACGGGGCATCCCGCACTTTGCCTGCCCAATGGATTTGGGCCGAATGGAAGCCCTACTTCCATTACCATACTGGCCAACCTATTTGAGGAAGAAAAATTGATTATGGTAGGACGGTTAATCCAGGAAAATTCCGATTGGCAGACCAAGCGCCCCCCGCTATTTTCGAAATAAGGGTATGGGATTGGTTAGAAAAATCCCTTTAAAAAATAGGCTCCACTTATTAGCGGAGCCTATTTTTTTTAGTGGATAAACCCTGATATTTTAATGTGGGTCGGAGAAAGAAATAGGACTTTCTGAGTAGTCTCCAATTTGTATTGATCTATTTTTCCAGTAGCCTGGTTCATAAAAAGTTCTCCCAGCGTGGTCGTGGAATAAAATAGATTTTCATCCTTGATTTTAAATGTCACCCAAGAAGGATAATTCTGCACGTAGCGAATCGATAGCTCCTTCACCTTGCCTTTTGACTCAGGGAGTAGCTCGTGAATGAGCTGGTCCGGGGTGGTGCGGGTGGAATAAGCAGTGGCAAGGGCTGGAACATTGATGTCTGCTTCGTAAAAAGCAGCGAACTCTTCCTTCCAGTCCTCGGAGGTATAAACCAAATCCGCTACTTGCTCCTCTCCATTAATTACCGAGGTTTTCAACACCGAATCCCCTTCGATTTTACTTAGCTCTAGGTTGATAAAACTTTTCAAATCAAAGTAAGGAAGTTTCTCAAGGGCCGGATCTTGCTGGTTTGGTGAGCAAGCAAGCGTAATCCCTAAAAGCAGTACTGCGAAGATGTTTTTTAGTTTCATGATTCTAGTAGTATGTCTCCCGTCATTTCTTCGGGAATACCTACCCCCATCAACTGAAGGATAGTGGGCGCTAAGTCCCCCAATTTCCCGTCTTTCACGATAAATTTCTGTTTGTCTACCACGATAAATGGCACCAAGTTGGTCGTGTGCGCCGTATTGGGAGAGCCATCCTCATTGATCATCACGTCTGAGTTGCCATGATCCGCAATTACCAGAACCGTATAGTCATTTGCGATAGCGGCTTTGACCACTTTTTCTGCCGAAGCGTCCACCGCTTCACAAGCCTTTACAGCAGCGTCAAAATCTCCAGTATGCCCCACCATATCTGCGTTTGCAAAATTGAGACAGATAAAGTTTGCGCTTTTCTTGTTGAGCTCCGCCGTGATCTTGAGGGCAATTTCTCCAGCACTCATTTCAGGCATCAAATCGTAGGTGGCCACCTTGGGTGAAGGACAGAGAATTCTGCTTTCTCCGATAAATTCTTTTTCTCTGCCTCCAGAGAAGAAGAAGGTCACGTGCGGATATTTCTCTGTTTCCGCGATGCGGATTTGTTTCTTCCCTGCCTTTTCCAACACCTCCCCAAGGGTATTGTTGAGCTTGTCCTTTTCAAAAAGGACCTGTACTCCAGTAAAGGTTTCGTCGTAAGTGGTCAAAGTCAAGTAGTCCAAGTCCAACTTTTTCATGTTGAAATCTGGAAAATCCCGCTGGCTGAGCGCTTGCGTGATTTCTCTTCCTCGGTCTGTTCGGAAATTGAAACACAAGACTATGTCGCCCTCTTGAATGGTGGCCAGTGGCTTGTTGTCCTCGCCCACCTGAATGATGGGACGGATAAATTCGTCAGTTACGTTATTGCTGTAGGACTTCTTGATGGAAGCCAGAATGTTCTTCGATTTTTCTCCTTCTCCGGCTACCATCGCATCGTAAGCAAGCTTTACCCGCTCCCATCGATTGTCCCGATCCATGGCATAGTAGCGGCCAATCACGGAAGCAATTTTTCCAACGGAATGGTCCAAATGATTTTGAAGATCTCCTAGGTAGGCCAATCCACCTTTGGGGTCGGTATCCCGGCCATCTGTAAAGGCATGGATAAAGACGTCTTCCATCCCATGGTGCTTGGCTGCATCACACAGCCCCTTGAGGTGCTCGATGTGTGCGTGCACACCCCCATCGGATACCAATCCTAAAAAATGCACTTTTTTCTTTCCTACTTTGGCCCGCTCAAACGCTGCGCTC